>NZ_CAUVXG010000046.1:36368-37663 GCF_963555885.1 Protofrankia sp. Cr2 | reverse complement strand
CCCCACCCGGCGACGTCCAACTGACCGTCCCCGACGTGGTCAACCCCCAGCCCGACGCCGGGAACGCCGTCGAGGTCACCGCGGACGGGCCGGCGGGCGCGGTCGTGTCGACGGTGAACGGAATCCACGTCGACCAGGCCTGCGAATAGTCCGTCCCGTCAAACGCCCGAGCCCGCCACTGGTACGCCGTGCCGTTTGCCAACACCCCGGCCGGCACCGTCCACGTCCCCACCGTGTTCTCCGTCACCCCGGCCACCGACCCGGAGGTCACCAGTGCGGTACCGGCGGCGTTCCACACCTCGAAATCGACCCGCAGATTCCCCCCGTCGGCATCGATCGCCCCACCCTGCAATGTTGGCGTCAGACTGTTCGTCAACACCATCGCCGGGCTGCCACCGCACTGCGCCGAACACGGGCTGGTGAACCGCCCGGCGACCGTCCCCGGATACGAGTTGTAGGTGACGGTGATGTTCGGGGCCAGCTGCGTGTCCCCCGAATAGAAATACTTGTACTGATTCGGGTCAGATTCGTTGCCCGCCCGCAGCGTGAGCGCCTCCGGCGACGGATAGCCGTTGGACGACCAGGCCTGCGCCAACCCGGTGATATCCAGGTTCCGCCCGCCGTCCCCGCCACACGACCCACCACTGTTGAAACTGGTATTCGACCAGTTGATCCCGTCCGCGGTCGGCTGGGAATTCCACGTCGTGCCCGCACCCATCCCCGACGCGCCCTGCACCACCATCGGCTGCGCCGTACACGTCGCCGACCCCACCTGCCACAGATTCAACGACGCCGACAACACATGCCGGTTCTTGACCGCCGAATCGTCGAACCGCAGGAACGACCGGGTCGTGGTCGCCCCCAGATAGTTCCCCACCGCCAGATACGCCGACGTGTCATAGTTCGTCGTCGGATGCGCCGAGTCCACATAGTCATCGAGGTTGTCCGGCAGCGTCGCGGCCGGGTCGATCGTGACCGGGTACTGCCGGTCGGGTGCGCCCAGCCAGTCGGTATCCGGGGTCAGGGCCAGACTCGGCCGGTCACTGCCCGCAGCCTCCAGCGACGAGGCCACCTCCCGGACCCGGTCCGGTAGACGGGTCGCTGGATCGGTGTGCGCGTCCCACATCAGCGGCGTCGGTGAACGCACCGCGAGCGTCGCCCCCGCGTGGAACCGCAGCTCCCCACCGGCCATCCGCTCCGCGCTGACGCCCGCCAGCCGCATCGGCAGTTTCAGCGCAGCCCGCGCCGCCGCCGGTGTGTGCACCACCAGCCGCACGTCAAAACCGGTCGGGGTT
>NZ_CAUVXG010000046.1:31721-35936 GCF_963555885.1 Protofrankia sp. Cr2 | reverse complement strand
ACGCCGGATCAGCTGCGGCCGGCGCCGCTATCGCCGCACGGGTTCCCACCGGAATGAAATCCACGACCGTGACCGTCAACACCGCAGCCAGTAACACACCCAGAAAACGGGCAGGTAAAAGCCGCCACCGCACACGAGAATGCACGAACGCCAACTCCGATCAAGTCCACGCCGATAACGACCAGACAGCATCCACAGCCCGCGCAGCCAGCCGACCCGTGCACGGCACGTATCGGACGCTGCGGGGAAAACAGACACTGCCAGCAGACGGCCGCACACGTACCGCACCAGCCGTGGCGTTGTTTTTCTGTAGATAATAACTTCAGTCGATCATCAGGTTTTGATCCACGACAAGCGGGCCACGCATCCCGCCACTACCCGCACAGACATGGAAACCCGCAGGTCGCGACCTCGCCAGGCCGGATGCCACCGGGCGCGGCCCGGCGACCAGCACGCCACGCCCACCACTCGCCATCTCATGTGCGCAAGACAACAATTCCAACACAAGAACAATTGATGATTGCCAAAGGTTAGCTTGACGTTCATCCCAACAACACCCACGAGCGAACGGGCCGGTCAGCAGGTATCCGTCGATCCGAAACGGATCAACGGAACGTGGCACGGCAGATAGGACGCCCTCGGGACATCCCGTCGGGGCGCAGGGGGCCGGCTACCAGACTCGGCTACCAGGCGAGGAAGTCGGACAGGAGTAGGGTCCGCTGGCCGTACCAGCCGTCCTCTGGCGGCGCAACATACATCAGCGCGCCGAGTTCGGTGGACAGCCGGGCATCCAGGGCGGTGAACCGCTCGTCGGCGTTGTGGTCCACGCTCGCCAACGGCCTACCCCGACCGTCGAGGACGGCGAGCAGGGTGGTGTAGCCCGGCGAGTCCTCCGGATCGGCGATGCAGTCGACGTCGATCGACACCGCCCGCGGATAGGCGCGGATCACCGCGTAGGCGGCGCGGTAGGCGTAGGTGTTGACCAGCCGGCGCAGCCCACGGTCGTAGGCCGCGCGGGCCTCCCACAGTTCAAAATCCCCGGTCGGTGAGGTGAACAACGGCACCGCCTCACACAGCCACGGGTCCACCGCCGCCGGATCGGCCCACGGGTCGCCATGGCCAGGGCTGACCGCATGCGCGCCCACGCCGCCGCCGGCGACCGCACCGTCGTCACCGCCGTCACCGCCGTCACCGCCGTCACCGCCGATTACCACGCCTACCTCCACGCCGAACAAGCCGACCCGCTCAGCGACGGCGACACCGACCGCGACCGCGAAACCCTCCACCACCAGCTCACCCGCCCGAACTCCCGGATAGTGGACTGCCCAGGACGCCCGCTGGCACTGCTGGAGCGCGTTCTGCCTGCCCCTACACCTCGGGATCGACGAGATCCGCGACGCGGCCGAGCAATGGGAAAGGGACCTCGCACCCTTCCCGACCCGATAGCGCAACCAGCCCACCGACGGCGACCCGGCCCGAGCCCACCCACGACCCACGACCCACGACCCACGACAGCAAAAATCACATGATGCGACCTATTGCTTACTCTGATCCGAAGGCCGGCTATTCCGCTCACGCCCCTGGTACGGCGGTCATCGGACCGGAATCTCAGCAGTGCCCGGTCAGGACGACGAGCTCGCGGCCGTCGCCGTCCACCCAGATACCCGCCGTGTACACCACGTCGCCACCCACCCGGGGGTGCTGCGTCACCGCGGTGCGGACCTCCTGCCAACGGCGCTGCGCGTCTACCCCGTCGACGTAATCCACCTGCCCGGCCGCCCAAAAGTAGATGACAAGCGGCGATCCGGCACCGATCCTCTGATCGCAGACGCGACGCGCGGTCTTCGTCGTGCGACGGCTGTAGGTAAGGCCATCGGGAGTCGTCAGCTGACCGGCACCGATCCGCTCGAACTGCTCCCGGCTCAGATCACGGTGCATCCGGCCACCCTCCCGACGATTGACGTGGACGGCCACGGCGCCGGCCACGGCGCCGGCTACGTTCTCACGGTCGCCACCGACAGGTCCTCCCGTAGCCGACAGACACCATCCCCTGCCCGCGTAAGCCGGGCGAGTCGGCACAATCGACTGCCATGACGCGCACACACAGCGAATGGTGGTCGATCCAGGTCGAGCTGCTCGGCGGCGGCCAGGCCGGGGAACTGTGGCCACACCCGGGACGCACCTTCGCCGTCTCACCCGGCCACACCTTCCACGACTTCGCCGAAGCCATCGACAACGCCTTCGCCCGCTGGGACCGCGCCCACCTGCACGAATTCCACCTACCGCTCCTCGGCAAAACCGTCACCGAACACCACGACGCCGACGGCATCGACCCCGACCAGCTCCTCAACGCCGACACCGCCACCCTGGGCCAGACCCTGCAACCCGGCAACGAGTTCGGCTACGTGTTCGACCTGGGCGACAACTGGCGGCACTGGTGCGCGATCGACACCCAGACCTTCGACCCCATCGAGCAGTATTCCCATATCCCGAACAAACCGATCCCCGTCTTCGGCTGGGGAACCATCCCCGACCCCTACGGCCGGCTGTTCCGCGGCGACAACGGCGAGACCCCGGTACCCACGCCATCCGCCGACTTCCCCTGGCCCAACGCCCCGGCGGCCACGACCATCACGCTGCACACGCCCGGCTACTACACCCTCACCCGCACGTTCACCGATGAGGACGGCGAGGCCAGCGATCGTTTCGGCTCGTAGGCCTCGACCCCGCTTCACAGAACAACGATCAACAGACAGGCGAGGCCCGGACGACCCAGCCGCACAACGTCGCCGAGCGTGCGTCGGAATAGGTAATTCCCACCTCGGCACCGCACCTGAGCTGCGAACACAGTCTCCGACCGGGAGCGATGTTCCCAGCCGGAACCGCGGGCGTGCCGTTCGGGTGATGAAACGGCTACCGTGGAGCGTGGCCGGTGCGGCGACTCGGTTGTCCCGCTGTCCGGATGGCCGGCCTATGGCGAACGGTCCGCGCCGGCACGCACTAACCGGGGAAGGTAGGAGCGATGCCCAAGGCCAGGACCAGCCTGAAGGCCGAACAGGATGATCTGCGGTCTCGGATGCGCACCCTGGGGTTGGGCTACGACGAGATCGCCGCCGAGTTCTCCCGGCGCTACCGGCTGCGTCCTCGTGCCGCCTGGCGGCATGCCTACGGCTGGACGTTGAAGCAGGCCGCCGACCAGATCAACACCTTCACCGCACGTGCCGGTATGGACCCTGACGGCAAGGCCGGTATGACCGGCCCGCACCTGTGCGAGCACGAACAATGGCCGGCGAAAAGCGGCCGTAAACCAACTCCACAGGTGCTGACACTGCTCGCCCACGTCTACGACACCGACATTCACCGCCTGCTCGATCTCGACGATTACGAACATCTCAGTCCGGCCGATCTGCTTCTCCTCAACAAGAGCGATTCGCAGACAAGCCGCCGGCTACACGCATCTGTCCCGCTCCGCGGTCCCCTCTCTGCCAAGCTGGGTTGAGACAGAACGATCAGTCCGTCGGGTGTAGCGAGTAGGGCGAGATGCGGATCAGGATCTTGTGATGTTGACCATGAATGACGTGTCGTCGGGTGGTCCAGAAGGACTGAGCGGGAAGGGGAGGAAAGAATCCGGACCGAGGGACGGCCAGACGACGCGGCGGACGTTCACCGCCGCATACAAGTTGAGGATCGTCGGGGAGTACGACGCGTTGACCGAGCACGGCGCTCGGGGTACGGGCCGAACCTGCCGATCGGCAGGTAGGGCTCGATGAACTCCCGCTCCTGGTCTGTCAGTTGCGCCCGCGTCATGCACGACGGTCTACCCGATCAAACCCGCCACACGAACAAACCCCACAGATCGATCACAACCCGACACGCGCCCTAGGCGGGGTAGTCGTCGTCGAGGCTGTCGGCCGGTTTGGGGGTGGTTTCAGGAACCATTGCACCTCTCGGGGCACGTCGAGGGGCCCTGATGCCAGACGACACCAGGGCCCCGAGAGTTCAACACCATCTACCGGCCAAGTGCGCCGGATTCCTCAGTTCGCGCCACGCCCACAGAGGGCCGGTGCTGCGGAGATCGCATATGCGTGACCGGGGACCACCTTCCAATCCGGGGCCTGCGGTGACCGGACGAGCTAGACCATCGCCCGGGCGATCCTGATGGCGCCTACTCCTCTCCTTCTCGTCTGGCGGGGCACTGTCGGGCTCTTGCTCTGA
>NZ_CAUVXG010000046.1:28687-31213 GCF_963555885.1 Protofrankia sp. Cr2 | reverse complement strand
TTTTTCTGCTCCGAGCACACAGGTGTGCTGCTGTGGCCCGGCGCGTCCAGGAATCGGGATCGGTGGACCAACGGCCGTAGACGAACGCACGCCAAGCCTGTTCGCCGCGGCGGACCCGGCCGATACCGGCGACGGGCCGCGACCGACGCCCGTTCGGCGGCGATCGCCGGGTAAGGCCTGGACTCGCTGATCGAGATCGGGGCATCCACGGTCAGGAGGAGGATCGCCGCCGGATCTCGGTGCCCGCCGAACATGGACCTATGCCGACACCCGGGAACGCGGGCTCGACGTTGATCAGATCAGCGGCGGTATCCACGCTGAAGGCCGGGCAGGTGGTATCACCGACCCTGCCGGGCCTGTCGACAGATCGCCGCCTGTTTTGGCGCGGGCCGGTGGGCGGCGTTGCCCACCGGCCACGCGTTCGTCACCCCGTCCGACTGGAACGGCGCCTCACCCTTGGAGGATCTTGTGGTCGCTCGTCTCGCGGCCGACCTCGATGCGGCGGGGCTTGGCGTGCTCGGCGACGGGGACCATCACGGTCAGGACACCGTCGCGGTAGTGCGCGGCGACGCTGTCCAGGCTCAGCCCGTCCCCAAGGACGAGTTGGCGGCTGTAGGTGCCCGTGCCTCGTTCGGAGATCAGGTACTGGGCGCCCTCGGGTGCGATCCGTGTCCGGGTCGCCCGGACGGTCAAGGTGCTGTTCTCCGCGGTGACATCGACCGACTCGGGGTCGACTCCCGGAAGATCGAAGTGCAGGAAGTACGCGTCGCCGGACCGGTAGCAGTCCATCGGCATCATCTGCGGCGTCCGCGCCGTTCCGAGGGCCTCGCTGGCCAGACGATCGAAGTCACGGAACGGATCGAAGCGCAGCAACATAGCTACACACCTCCCATAAACATGACGGACATCATTGCCGGACAGCGGCGAGACCACCGCCACACCGGTGGGTGCGGGCAAACACCCCGATAAACCCTTAGGGCCGCGTCGTGCGTCGCTGCTTCATTCGACGCGGCGTCCACCTGTGGACGATGAGCCGTCCTGTCGCGCACTGCCGCCGCCATCCACCACCCCGAGCGGTCGGTAGGAGCGCCGCCACCGTCACCACCTCCCATACCGTGAGCCCTCAGCCAGATATGTAACCCGGCCATGACACAGATTATGCACCGGGCAAGACAGATTTCAAGGGTTGCCTTCTGCCGGCGGGTGCTACTGTCGCGGCGTCGATCTCCCGTTCAGCGCACAGGCGGCCGACGCGGCCCGTGAGGTGCTGCGCGGCCTACTGATCGCCTGGGGGCATGAGCATCACGCCGACGACGCTGCCGTCGTAGGGTCGGAGTTGGTGACCAACGCCGTCCAGCACGCCAGCGAGCAGGGTCAGCTACGCCTCGACCTCGATGCCCGTGGAGCCCCACACAGCCTTACGGGCGGATTCCGCGATGGTCTGCACGCCCCAGGTCAGCGGAAACAGGATGCCCATCCGAGGCCGGTCGCGCAGCAGCGACGCCAGGAAGCGACCCGACGGGCAAGCAATGGGGACAGCGGTTGCTGCCGTCGCAGGCATGGCACAGTTTCCAATCAGACCAACGTACCGGCAACCAGCCCCGTCCCTCGGCTACACCGTCACCCTGACTCCCGCTGCCTAACCCACCATCACCACCCGGCGGACGCCAGCACGGGTGGGCGGTAGCCTGCCCACGTTCCGGTCCGTTTTTCCGGTCAGGGCTGGGCGCCCTTCGTCGTCGTGGCGGCTCGGAGTTCTGTCGCTTGATCTGGATGGCGGGTGTCCGGCTGGTCTCCAGCGTGTCGATCAGGTCGACGAGCCTCTGATGAGCCAGTTGGTGATTGCCAGTGTGGTCAGACCGACGGCGCGCGATGCTTTGATCATTCCCAGGAGCCGACCGAAGAGTCCTTGAAGCGGGCCCCGCAGCTACCTGATTGTCAGCGTCGTTGTTCGTTGATTTTTTGGGCTTCGGCGAGTTGGTCTTCGAGGATGACGATGCGGCAGGCAGCTTCGATCGGGGTGCCCTGGTCGACGAGTGCGCGTACCCGGGCGGCGATGCGGAGCTGGTAGCGGGAGTAGCGGCGGTGGCCGCCCTCCGAGCGCAGAGGAGTGATCAGGCGGGCTTCGCCGAGGGCCCGCAGGAAGGCCGGGGTGGTATCGAGCATCGCGGCCGCGCGGCCCATGGTGTAGGCGGGGTAGTCGTCGTCGTCGAGGCTGTCGGCCGGTTTGGGGGTGGTTTCAGGAGCCATTGCACCTCTCGGGGCACGTCGAGGGGCCCTGATGCCAGACGACACCAGGGCCCCGAGAGTTCAACACCATCTACCGGCCAAGTGCGCCGGATTCCTCAGTTCGCGCCACGCCCACAGAGGGCCGGTGCTGCGGAGATCGCATATGCGTGACCGGGGACCACCTTCCAATCCGGGGCCTGCGGTGACCGGACGAGCTAGACCATCGCCCGGGCGATCCTGATGGCGCCTACTCCTCTCCTTCTCATCTGGCGGGGCACTGTCGGGCTCTTGCTCTGG
>NZ_CAUVXG010000046.1:25550-28296 GCF_963555885.1 Protofrankia sp. Cr2 | reverse complement strand
CTTTTCTGCTCCGAGCACACAGGTGTGCACGGTGGTGCTGGCGGCCGGCTATCACCCGCACCGCTGCGAGCTCGGCATCGGCTGGACGGCGGCGAGCACCGCGGTCATGTTCGCCCTCGCGGCGGGCAAGGCACGGACCGGTGCGGGTGGATGCCGCCCTGTACGACCTGGCCCCACCGCGCACCGGCCGCCGTGGCCGGCCCCGGTCCAAGGGAGCGCGGCTGCCGAGCCTGACCGCGCTCGCCGCACAGGTGTCGTTCACCCCGCTGCCGGTACGCCGGTACGGGAAGACCGCCACCGTCCACATCGCCACCGTGCGCTGCCTGTGGTACGGCACGTTCGGCCTGACTTGCCAGACCCTCACCATGCTGTGGTAGGCCACCGTCGGTCACACCCCCACCGACGTTGCCGATCACCGCGACCGGGCACCCTGGTACACCACCAAGGCCAACCCCTCCACCGCCGACATGATTGACAAGCTGCGCCGGGTACTGATCGCCACCAAATATCAGGTCACTCGCCCCGACCAGCCGGCCCCCGAGGACATCCACACCATCCGTCTGGCATGGGAGCTCAACGCAACGTAACAGCGAAAGTCGAGAAGAAGGCCGCCGCTTTTTTAGAAACGCGTTGTCTATCTGTGTCTGTGCGTACTTCTTCCGGAGCTCGATCAGCTCGGCGCGCTCTGACACCGACAGCGGCTTCTCGTCGGACTCGCTGTCCTTTTTTGCCTTCGTCACCCAGTTCCCAAGGTTGATTCGTTGACGCCCAGGCTTTTCGCGACCTCGGCTAACGACCGGTCGGAGTCGAGCGCCAACCTTACCGCCTCGTCTTTGTACTCCTGCGTGTACTTCCGGAGAGGCGACCCCATGACGACCCTTCCTTTCAGACAGTGAACTTCAGGTCCGCTGTCCACAGAAACGGGATCGCTCCACTGGTCAGTGGACGGCGTTCCTGCGGACTGACGACAACCACGCGACCCCGACCCGCTGGCAGGCCGGTAGCCGATACGAGCCGATACGAACCGAAGGAGAGCCGCCTACTGCTTCTGCTCGAGCGAATTTCATGCTGACGGTGAGTTCCTCCCGAGACGGACACGCTGGGTCTGCTGCTTGATGATGGTGCGGACCCTGTCGTCTCCGGGAGTGTCCGGGATGGACGCGAGAATCTGGTCCAGTGTGTCGGTCACGACGGCCGCGGCGGTCCGTCGGCGCAGGCCCCATGTGGTCGCCTCGTCCACGAGGTTGGTCGCGGTCACCGCCTGTATGTCCGCCTGCCCGCCGACCCGCTGGCCGAGGTGGGTGTCGGCTCGCAGTAGCTGTCCGAAATGGTCGCGGAGCTCGAGGGCGATCGTCGACAGCACGTCATACAACGGGGCGAGGCGGACGGCCGGTTCGTCGGCCTGGTGCAGGATCGCGAAGTTCTTGGCGTGCGCGTCGGCGTTGCCCACGGCGGTATTGAAGGTCGCCCGGCGCAGCAGGACTGTGACATCTCGGGGGTCGCCGAAGGTCCGCAGCACTTCGGCGAAGTCGCGCAGCGACGGGCCGCCCTGTTCCTCGTACTTCATTCCTGGTGGCGTTGCGGTCGCCTGGCAGCCGTCTTCCTGGTGCACCCTGACCGGGAGCCGCCCGCTGTCGCACTCCCGCCGGTCGAACCGCCGGACCGCCAGCACCGGGAGGCCCGCGACATCGAGCAGTTCCCCCTCCGCCGCGGCCAGCCCGCAGGCTGCGGCGAGTGCCAGGCAGGTGGCCTCGTTGGCGGCCATCGCGTGCGGGCCGTCGGGCTTGAGGATCCACGTCGACGGGGCATCCCCCGTCGGAAGCTGCCAGGAGCCGTCGGCGGCGCGGCCCAGGAGCGCCTTGCGCTGGAATCCGGCCAGCGACGGCCGGAACCCACGCTCAGGCGCAACGCCCAGCGGGGCGACGTCCAGCGCTCCGATGACCCCGCGCAGGTCATCGGACGTCATCACGCGGTAGCCGCCTTCGTCACCGGCGCATGGCTCCTCGCCCTCGGGTAGCACCTGGATCGCGCCAGCGCAGTCGCGGCCGAACGCTTTCAGGATCCCGTAGGTGTCGGCTGGGCGTACTCCGGCGATAGCCGCCATCCGTTGCAGCGTCGGGCCCTCAGGCAGGACGTTCTCGAAGAAGTCCAGACCCCGCATGTCCCGAGGGCCGATCACCGCCCCGATGGGTAGTCCGACCGACAGCGCCGGGCTACCCGCTCCCCATCGCTCCACCGCCTCGGCCCGCCACTCCAGCGTGATCCGGAACTCCGGCCCAGGCGTCAGGACCACCGTAGGGGTCTCGTAGAGCCAGGCCACCAGATGGTCAGCCACGTGCCCGCCTCGGCCGGACGACGACCTCGCACCCGACGAACCGCAACAGCCGCAACGCGTGTGTCAGCGAGCTGCCGAACCTGCCCGCCTCCAGTGAGGAGATGTAGGACTGCCCGACCCCCGTCGCCTCGGCCGCTGCGACCTGCGTCACCCCGGCGGAGGTTCGGAAGTACTTGATCGCCGCGCCGAAGTCCCGGGCCGCGATCACCTGGTACTCACCTGCCGGTATCACCATTGACCAATACTACACCGCTATCGGTAAACAGCGATATCACCGGGAGTAGATATCCTGGCCGGCCGCAGGACCCACACCCAGACCAAAGGCGCACAGCGAGTGCCGGGGAACGGAGGCAGGACGGGCCACCCACCCAACAAACGGAACGCATGTTCGACGCGCGAGCGACGGTACCT
>NZ_CAUVXG010000046.1:0-25335 GCF_963555885.1 Protofrankia sp. Cr2 | reverse complement strand
TCCGTAGTGATCGTTAGCCCTCGGATGATCTAGAGTGGTCACTACGGTGGTCACTATCTTGCACAAACGCTGCCCGCCGACGCTCCGCCGACGCTCCGCCGACGCTCGAGCAACATCGGTCGGCACGGCCATGTAGGTGTCTGCCGTGATCGCGATGGTGGAGTGGCCCAGCCGCTCAGAGATTTCCTTGAGCGTCTCGCCAGACCCCAAGCCCACCGTGGCCGACGTGTGCCGAAGGTTCTTGAGCGGGATCCTCGGCAACCCCACCTTCCGACTCAGGTAGGTGAACCGCCACGACACGGTGTCCGGATGCCAAGGTGAAACCGACCGTAAAACTTCCTGAGAAACGGGCCGGGAAACACTCTGGAAAACAGGCCGCGCACGCCGCGCTGCGCGAGTCGTCGGGGGCGATCTGCGCGGTCGCCTCGGCGTCCGCCGAACTGGTGGCCGGCGGGCTGACCGGCTACTCGTCGTCGAAGGCGGCCCTGGTCATGCTGATCAAACAGATGGCCTATGAGTGGGGCCCCGACGGGATCCGGGCCAACGCCGTCTCCCCCGGCATCACCCACTCCCGCTCCACCGAGGCGCAGTGGGAGGACGAGGAGCTGGTGCGCTACCGCACCGAGCGGCTGCCGCTGCGCCGGCTGGGACGTTCCCAGGACATCGCCCAGGCGGTGGCCTTCCTGGTCGGCCCGCGCAGCAGCTACGTCACCGGGGAGAACCTCGCCGTGGACGGCGGTCTTCGGCACATCGCGATGGAGTACGTCCGGCCCCCCGACGACTACCTCACCAAGCTCAAGAGGACCAATGCCTGACCCGGTCGCCCGGCCGGACCCCGCCGTCATGGTACCGCTCGTCGCCGACCACCGGGTCGCGCCGGGCGGGACCCCGGTCGGCCGGGGTCACGCCTGGGCGGCGGCGGGCTGCCGCGCGGGAGCGTGCTGCTCCGGGTACCAGCGCTCGGACCACCGGCGCAGGTCGCCGAACAGGCGGCCCTCGGAGGTCGCGAGCGCCGGCGGGTCCTCGTAGACCTGGTGCGACCAGATGACGATGTCGTTCTTGAGCTGGGCGGTCGCCGCCTCCATGCGCCGCTCGAGCACACCCGGCTCCTCGTCGCCGTCGAGGCGTTCGAGCCACACGGTCTGGAACATGGTGCAGGTGCGGTCATCGATGGGTGTGGTCGCGAGCAGGATGGCGGTGTTGTCGGCACCGGACAGCGCGGTGAAGGACAGCCCGATTCCGCCCTGCAGGATCGCCAGGGTGTCCCCGTCGTAGCTGGTCGGGTCCCACTCGACCCATCTGCGCCCGAAGCCGATCTGGATGAACCAGGTGTGCTCGTCGCTGCGCTGGCTCAGCGCCACGGGCGCGTGGCGGGTCGCGTGCACGAACCGGAAATGCACCGGGTCGGCCGCGTTCTCGGCCACCATCTGCGGGGTCAGCGTCAGGTCGTCGTAGCGCACCAGGCCCCGCGGCGACGCCGGGTGGAACTCCAGGTCCCTGATGTGCTCAGCCACGTCGGTGAAGATGTGCGGCACGCCGTGGTCCGGCTCGCGGCCGAGGACGTCGTGCCAGAGGTAGACGCACTCGTCCTGCTCGATCACCGGCCAGGCGGTGAGCCGCCGAGCCTCGTTGGGGCGACCCTCCTGGTAGGGGATGTGGGTGTTGCGGCCCTCACCGTTCCAGTGCCACCCGTGGAACGGGCACACCACGCAGTCTCCCGACACGGTGCCGCCGTACCCCAGGTGGCCGCCGAGGTGGCGGCAGTGCCCGTCGAGCACGCGCACCACGCCGTCCTCGCCACGGTAGGCGACGAGGTCCCGGCCGAAGTAGCGCAGCGGCTTCACCCCGCCCACCGGCAGGTCCGACGACCAGGCGATCTGGAACCAACCGGTGGGCGTCATCGTCGGCTGTAGCTGTCGCATGCGGCACCGTCCTTCTGTCGTGTCGAGGTGAGTGCGCGAACGGTCCGCTCCACCAGCGTGCGCCGCCCGTCCGGCCCCGGCGGGCGCACTCCGTGACGCCCCATCGTCCGCATGAACAGGGCGCCGACGAACGCGTCGGTCTCCCACAGGACATCGACGTCCGCGCCGATCTCGCCGCGGTCCGCAGCACGTTGGAAGGCGACCTGCACCCATCGCAGGCGCGGGCGCAGCGTCACCGTCAGATACCGCTCCCACAGGTCCGGATGGCGCGCCGCGTCCGCGCCGAGACGCAGCTGGAGACCGAGGTGCGGGGGCTGACGGTGCTGACGGTGCTGACGGTGCTGACGGGATCGCGGGACCGGCGAGGAACGCGTAGGCCAGCATCAGCTGGGCGACCGCCTGGACGATCCCGGTCTCCAGCATCTCGGGCGTCGCCACCATGCTCACCGTCAGCCCGCTGTCGAGCAGCCGCTGTCGAGCAGCCGCTGGCGGAAGACGGCCTGGCGGGCCGCCCAGGGGTCGCCGCTGGGAAGGGCCGCCGCCGCGGCTCGATCCCCGGCATTGGCCGCGGCTGTCACGGCGGTCTCGTCGATCAGGAACACCAGCCGCCGCTTGCCCAGCGCCGTCGCGGTGTCGAACTCCAGCTCGGTGTACGACCGCTCCGGGTCGTCCCGCACTGGCGAGCCGTAGCGGGTGCCGATGATGCCGATGTAGAGATCGCATCGGGTGACGAGCGAGACGCACAGGTCGGCCGGTCGGCGGCGGCGGCGGCGGCGAAGTACTGCATGTCGACGGGCGCGTGCCGCAAACGCTTCACCGCGTCCTCCGCGGCTGCGGCCCAGGACCTCGCCGCCGGCCAGCGGCGCATGTCGCCGGTGTGACTGAGAAATACCCGCCAAGGCCGGCCAACGTCGGACACGCTACCGCTACCGCTCCCGTGCCCGTCACCATCGACAGTCGCGCCTTTCCATCCGTGTAATCGCCGCAGAGGCACACCCGCCCCATCACAAGCCCGACTCACCCGGCAACAGATCAAAGACCTCGTCGAGGGCCTCGGCGGGCTCCTGACAATCCTGCGCGAGGCAGAAGCCGCCGACAGGGCAGAGGTCTACCGTGAACGCGGCCTCAAGTTGACCTACGAGCACGAAACATAAGATGATCATGACCGAAGCGGCACCGAGATCATCGGTGTGCGTGGTGTCCGTGTCCGAGGGGGACTCGAACCACCACCCTACCGTCGATCATCCTGACCGCCGATCTTGATGTTCCAGGTCAGGTGCAGGTCGACCGGTGAGAATAGGTCTCGCGACTCGTCCCAGCTGGACGGTCAACCTATGACACGACGTGTCCGGCGGATCACCCCCAGGGTCCCAGCACTTCAGGACGCCCGCCGTCTGCCGGAGTGCGGCAAGGCGATGGCTCCTTCGGACAACAGCCGGTTACCGGAAGCGACCCGCCAACCGCCGTATGATGCTCCAAGCTCGCAGCCAGCTGGAGACGCCAGCGAGGAGGCCCCATCCATGAGCAGTCCGGAATCCGGCCAACCTCACAGCCTCGGCAACCTGATCGACCGCTCCCCAAGCCCACCTGAAGACAATCGAGGAGATCACGACCGCAGCGCGGCCGCGAGCAGCTACACCGCGACGCGGCTTGCCTCGTCGGCGAGTGAAACCGTGAGGAGGCGGGTCAGGGCCGGCGTGTCCGGGGTGTCGAGCATGGTGATGTACCCGGATCGCTGGGTGACCTGGACAATGGCGGGAAACCCGAACCTGCGGATGGTCTGGTAGGCGATGATCGCGCGGCCGGTACGGCCGTTGCCGTCGGAGAACGGGTGGATGCGTTCGAAGGCGACGTGCCCGCCGGCGATCGCCTCCAGCAGTGCCTCGTTGTCGAGGTTGGCGGTCTGCCACTCAGCCTGGTCGGCCCACTGGAGCATGAGTTCTGGGACGCGTACGGGTGGTGCGGTCTGCCACGACGCGCCGGTGACGATGTTGCTGGAGGTCTTGTACTGGCCGCGGTCGTGGGCCAGGTGGTCCATCAGCGCAGCGTGCAGGTCCCGGACGAGGTCGGCGGTCAGGGGTTCGTCGTCGGCGACGGCCCGCAGGATGCGGGCAAGAGCCTCGTAGTGGTTGGCGACCTCATGCAACTCGCGCACCGGTGTGCCGGCCACAGGCACCCGTTCGTCGACCAGCAGGGTGATTGTGTCGGCCAGGGTGAGAGTGTTGCCCTCAAGCGCCGCGGAGTGGTGCGCCAGGCGCACCAGCACGTCCTCGGCGTACTCCGGTGGAAGGACCCCGGTGCGGGCGATATCGGCCAGGAACTCCTGTCGGGTCCAGGTCACGACCGGGTCCGGGCCGCATTGATCACGGCCATCAGGTCGGGCAGGGGGGTGTCTTCGTACCGGCTCACGGCGCGGGCCTCGAGCACCCCGGCACGGATAGTCACCTCGACCGTATCTCCGGGGCCGACGCCCAGAGCACGCAGCTCGGCTGGGCTGATCGTGATGCCCGCCGAATTCCCGATCGTGACGACCTTCTTCCGCATACGAACATGATACATCCAGGTACGAACCCACGATTGGTGGCGGCCGACGCCCGGTGACTAGTTGTGCGGGGTGCGTGGTATCTGCAAACCCGAACCACTACTGGAGTTATTCGAGGCCGTGGTCAACCTCGTCCATACCAGCGCACCTCCTCCTGTCCTCCGCCCACACCGACGATGACCGGGTCGCGGGCGCCTTCGCAGCCGAACTGCTTGCCCCGGCCGAGGGAATACGCCGTGCGCTGGCGACCCTCGAGACATACGACGAGGACGCCGCCCTCGACGTCATCGCGACCGGCGATCTTCGAGTCCCGGGCGGGGGCCATGTTTACAGGTGAGATCACTCCGGTCGCGGGGCGACGATCGCGCAGGGCAGCGTGGCGGCTTAGCGTGGCGGCTTGGGGCCAGCCCGGGGCCCCGCGCCCGGCCCGGCGGCCAGGTGACCGTCGTCGAGGGCCTGGTGTACGGGACGGCGTGAGCCTCAGGCCGCGGCGCCGAGGTGTTCGGCGATGCCCTCCAGGCACCACGTCCAGCCCACGCGCATGTGCTCGGCGGTCAGGGCGCCCGACAGGCCCTCGACCGTGAGCTCCAGCCGGGTCCCGCCCTCGACCGGCAGGAGCAGCACCGTGCAGCGAGAGCGCTCGGCCATGTCCTCCCCCGCGGTGAGCACGTCGAGCACGAGCCGCTCCACGGGCTCGAAGACCGCGAAGGTCGCCGTCTCGCTGTACGCGTCGCCGGCCGGGCGGGGGCCGAACCGCAGCCGGTAGCCCCGGCCCTCGCGGGCGTCGACCTCACAGGTCGACACGCGCCAGGCGGGGTCGGGGCAGGCCCAGCGCTGCAGCAGGTCGGCGCGCGTCCAGGCGGCCCAGACGCGCTCGGGCGGCGCGGGGTAGGTGCGCTCGAGGTCGAACGACAGGAGCGGGGTGGCGGTCACGTGTCCTCCAGGAGGGTGCCGAGAGCGTCCAGCCGGGTCGACCAGAGCGCCTGCTGCTGTGCGGTCCACGTGGCCACGGCGACGAGGGCGTCGTCGCGCAGCCGGCACTCGCGCACGCGGCCGCGCTTGACGGTCGTCACCAGGCCCGCATCCTCGAGCACGCGGACGTGCTTGAGCACGGCGGGCAGCGAGAGCGTCGTCGGCGCCGCGAGGTCACCGGCGGACATCGGCCCGCGGGCGAGCCGCTCGACGATGGCCAGACGGGTCGGGTCGCCGAGCGCTGCGAACTGACGGTGAACCACGGGGTTCACTGTTGCCTGTCGGCGCGCCTGCGTCAACCCGCTCGCCGTGACGACCTCGCCCGGCTCCGCCGCGCCCTGGGCACCCACCACTACCCCGACGAGGCCGCGGTCACCGCCCGGCTGGCTGCGATCGGTACGAAGTCGAACGCGCCATCCGGGCCGCGATCGCCCCTGCCGTGAAGATGGCCGGCCGCTACTTCGGTAACCCCGCCCGGCCCACTGGCCGGCTCATCTTCGAAGCCCTCGCCCGTCTGCGTCTCGTTCCCGCCCGCGACGGCGCGCCGGCGTTCATCCCCCGACCCGGACCACTCCAGCAGAAACTTCTCGGCTTCCTCGGCGTCGACCCCACCCGACCACCATGATCGGAAACTGGGCCGGTCAAGCCACCGAATCCCCATGTGCGAAAGACCCGGCTAGCCAGCGAGCGGCGGCAGCATGAGCTGGGCGTGCTTGTCGATGGCGGCAATCCAGTCGTCATGGACGACGTAGGCGACGTAGGCGACGTAGCCGTCGGGCCGCACCAGAATGTGGGCGGGCCCCTGGATCCCGTACCTGCGTCTGAGTCCGGGAGCGGCGTCCGCCGCAATAGCGACGGTCCTCAGTTGTGCACCTCGGCCTGGCCAATTGATCTGTGCAAGTGCGTCGATCGCTTCATCGCCGACGGCAATCAGCGTGAAGTGCGGTCCGCGGAACACGTCGAAGAGTCGACCCGAATGACCGTAGTTGTCGGTATAGCGGGCGTCCGGCGCGCGGTCGCCGGCGCGGACGCCCTCGTTCTGCTCGCCGCCGTCCGGAGCGAGGCCTCCGCCGTGGTAGGTGAGGGCGAGCTGTCGTTCCTCGTCACCGCGCTTGGCGGCCGCGAGGGGCCGGTTGCTCATGCCCGCGTAGATCTCGCTCGAGAGGCCGAGCACTCGTGCCGCGACCGGTTGCCGCTCGGTCCCGTAGGTGTCGAGCAGGGCATCTGGTGCTCCGGCCAGTACCTGGGCCAGTTTCCAGCCGAGGTTGTACGCGTCCTGGATGCCTGTGTTCAACCCTTGGGCTCCGGTGGGCGGATGGACGTGGGCGGCGTCACCGGCGAGGAAGGCGTTCCCGGATCGGTAGCGCTCGGCCAACCGGATATTCGGACGCCAGACCGACGCCCAGTGGATCTCCTGAACGCGCAGCTTGGCTCGGCCGACGAACTCCTGGACGAGGCGATTGACCGCGTCGCGGCTCAGGTCGGCTTCCTCGTCGGGGCGCAGCTTGAGCATGAGCTGGAATTTGTCGCTGCCGGGAAGTGGGCACAGCGCCATGAAGCGGCCTCTGTTGCGCGGCCAGATGTGCCACCGCTTGCGCGAGAGGCCGCTGAGCGTCACGTCGGCGACGATCATGCGGTCGCTTTCGTCTGTCGTGCCGACGAAGTCGATACCGGCGTTGCGACGTACGACGCTGCCCCCACCGTCCGCGCCCGCAAGGAAGCGGGTGTGGATCTGCTCGGTACCAGCTGGGCCTTCGACCGTCGCGACGAGACCGTTGAAGTCTTCCTCGTACGAAACGAGTCGAGTGCTGTACTCCACGGTGCCCCCGAGCTCCTCGAGGCGTCGCCGGATCGATGCGTCGGTCTCGAACTGAGGCACCAGCAAGGTGTTGCCATGAGGTACGTCTTCGGTCGGCTGGTGGTTCTTGATCATCACCAAGGGCAGGGTGAGCGGACCGATGTGGATGCCGAGCAGCGGGTACAACGCTCCGCGCGGCTGGAGATCGGGCAGGACGCCGAGGTCGTCGAACACCTCCAGCGTCCGCGGCTGGACCCCTTTTGCCCGTGAGCCCTCGAAGCCATGGTCCGCCGCGTTGATGAGGCGGAAGTTGACCCCGCGGCGCTGCAGGTCGCAGGCCAGTGTCAGCCCAGTGGGTCCGGCACCCACCACAAGCACCTCGACGCGGTCGCCCATGCAGTCACCTCCCGTGGTTTGCCATTTCGGCTACAGCGTAGCCGGGATTTCCCGGTTGAGCCAGCGCTCGGTTTGGGACAACCGGGCCGCCGAACGCGCCGGGCGAAGGCGGTAGTTACGGGCCCTGACAGATGTGCTCTGCGGGGCTTCCGGTCGACCTACGCTACGTCCGGCGCGTGGGGTGAGGTGACCGTCGGCGTTGAGGCGGCGGTCAGCTGCGTGGCCAGTCCGTCGACGATGAGTTGCAGCCCGAACCGGAACTCGTCGTCCAGGGAGCTCGGAAGGAACGAGGCCGAGACCACCGTGGCGGGATAACGTGCCGGATCAAGCGAGCGGTAGAACTCGCGGATGTCCTGGTCCTCCGCGGGGCCGTCGTTTCCGTGGGCGCCCAGTTGGCTGGCGAAACCGATGACGTAGTGCGCTACCGCAGTGTATGCCTTGGCGGCGGCCTCGGGCGAGAATCCGCTGGAGAGCATGATGCCTATTGCGGTCTCACGGCCGGCGAGACCGTGCGGACCAAGAGGAATGTGACGGTTGAAGAGGGACACCACCGTCGGGTGTTCTCTCAGCGTTCGAAACAACGCGTCAGCAATGGCGAACAGCCGTTCCTGCCACGTCGCCGTTTCCGCCGTGTCGGTGAGGTGTCGAGGCACCTGACCGAGCACGTGTTCGACGACATGGACGAAGATCTCGTCCTTGCTGGCGAAGTGTCGATACAGGGTCGCCGTACTCGACTGCAGCCGTTGTGCCAGCAGCCGCATGCTGAAATCGACCGGTCCCACCTCGTCGACCAGCTCAACCGCTGCGGCGATGACGCGTTCGGCCGGCATGGCGGGGCGCCCCGGGCCCTGACCCCCGCCGTTGTCCCGATCAGGGCGGCCCTGCCACCAGCGCGGACTCCCCGGCCGAGGAACTGTCTGCCTCACGGGCACCACCTTTGCTCCACCAGTTAGCCCGGCGCCGTTGCCTCGCACCCGCCGGCATGACTACACTGTAGTCGAAACATAATGGCTACGACGTAGCCGTTACTGTGTGCGCAGTCCGGACGGCCTTACCTCCCACGGGCGCCGTCCTTTCCCGTCGACAAGCCCGCCTCCATAAGAGCGCCCGGCGATAGGGGCGTGGATCAAGGAGCGGGCCTGGGGTGCGTAGATCGCGAGGCGGCGGAGGCAGGCACCGGAGGTGTCGGGTGTCGACCGACGAGCCGGGGTACCCGTGCCTCGCGAAGCGATGGACGGGGAGCGATGCGGCGAGGTGCGTGCCCCGGCCCCGCGACGCCGCGTCCCCTATTGCCGGTCGCTCTAAGTGTCGGGCTGCCCCGTTGACCGCTGGCGGAATGCGGCCATTCATGCAGCGCGGGAAGTGACGGGAGACACCACGCATGCGGCGATCGCCTGCGCCAGGGAACTCGCCGACACGTTCGAGCCCTTGCCAGATGCCGGCGGCGCGGCGCACTGATCCGCTGCCGTGCTACTTCTCGCTGCGGCCTCGACGACGCCGCTCCTCGAGCGGGTGGCTTGATGTCATCCGGGGATCATCGGCAGCTTATGTCAACTGCAGAGTCGGTGGGTCGATCTCTCGAAATGCACTCGACTGGCCACGTCTGGTTGGTATTCTGTGGTTATGCGTTTGTGATTGCGGACGGGGAGTGATGGACTATGGCGCAGTCGGGTGACGGCCAGTCGGATTGGCAACAACGGCGCGCTACAGCTCAGCGGGCCGAGAAGGAAGCTGCCGCCGCTCGTCAAAGACATGAACGCGATATGGCGCAGCGGGCCAAGCAGGACTATCTGGCGCAACAGCAGCGTTCCGCAGAAAGGCAGAGCACAGAAGCTGCAGCCCGGGTCGCCGAACTGGGCAGGAGCCTCCTTCTCGGAGTGCTGGAGCTTCCGGTTTTCAGCATACGCGATCTTGAGGTTACTCCCGATCGTCCGGCCTTCCGACCTGGAGCACTGGCGGTGGCGGGCGCTGCTCCTGACTGGGCGGACTACGCGCCGCCCGCTCCCGGCATCGTCGGTCGCCTGGTCGGAGGATCGGGCCGATATCAGCGGGAACTCGAGGCGGCACGGGCACACTGGGATGGCGACATGGCCCGGTTTCAGGACGCTGAAGCCGATCGGCTGCGGGCGCTCGAGGCCGCCCGGTCCAGGCACGACCAGCGTGTGGCCGCGGCCGACAACCGAGCTGCGGCGCACAACGCCGGCCTCGCCGCGCGGTGGACTGCATGCACGGAAGGCGAGCCGGAGGCCGTCGAGTGGTTCGTCGGTCAAGCCCTCGCCGCCACTCCCTACCCTGACGGGTTCCCCCAGGCACGGAAGATCGCCTACCGGCCGCAGGAACATGACATCGTCGTCGAGATCGAGTTTCCCCGAACAACCGTCATACCAGAGGTCCGTGAGTACCGTTTCTACAAAACGGCTCCCGAGATCAGACCCGTAAGGTGGAAGGATGTCGAGGTCAAAAAGCTTTACGCCCAGCTTGTGGCGTGGGTAGCCTTACGCACTCTGTACGAAATCTTCAGAGTCACCAAGGATCTCGACCTCGTCGACGTCGTGGTCTTCAACGGAACGGTCACCGACGTGGACCCCACGACCGGTAAGGACACTCTTTATCATCTGGTCAGCCTCGAACCTGAGCGGTCCATCTTCGAGGGAAACCTCAAGATCGATTGCGTCACAGACCCCGTCGGTTGTCTTCGCGGGCTCGGAGCAAAGGTTTCACCGAACCCGTACGACCTGCAGGCCGTCGAGCCCGTCGTCATCTTCGATCTCCACCGGTTCCGGCTCGCCAACGACTCGACCGAGCTAGCTAATCTCGACTCACGCCCGAACCTGCAGAAACTCAGTCCCACCGAGTTCGAACAGCTGATTGAGAAGCTCCTCAAGGCGATGGGAATCGAATCCTACCGCACAATTAATTCCGGGGACGACGGCATCGACGTCGTAGCGACCAAAGACGACATCATCTTCGGTGGTGTCTGTCTGGTGCAGGCTAAGCGAACGAAGAACAGAGTCGAGCTTGGGACGGTACAGGCGATCGCCGGAGCGATGGCCGATCACAACGCGGCGACCGGCATGGTAGTGACTACCTCGTGGTTCGGTCCATCGAGCATAGCCTTCGCCAAGCGCAGCAACCGGATCACTCTCGTCAAAGGCGCCGAGCTGAAGCACATGATCAAGAGGTATCTCGGTGTCGATGTCATTCCCGGCGTCGCTGAGCCACGAGGGAGGCGTGCGCAGGGAAGTGCCTGACTCGGCGGGCCGCCGCAGTCGTGCACGAATTCCACACGCCAGTTGCGCCAGCCGCGCCTGCACCGCCGAGGTGAACTTCGCCCGGAAGTCACCCCTCGTCGTGTCGAACGCCTTCCTGACCGGCTCCATGTTGGCGTCGTCATCTACCAAGGTCTCCAGCATTGACAGCAGAAGATCATTCTGGTGGAAAGCGTTGAACACAACACAAGGACAGGCCCGCACACGAAACCGTCTGGTCAACGGTCCGAAGCTGCAGACAGCGGGGACTGCCTGCCCCGCTGGACCACGATCGCTTGTGCTCGCCGGCCGAACGCGCACTCCGCAGCGAGTAGGGTAGGTACGTACCTACCGGGGAGGTGGTCGCGGTGACCATGGTCTCATCACGGGAGTTCAACCGCGACGTGAGCGCGATCAAGCGAGCCGCCACCAGCGGCCCAGTGATCATCACGGATCGCGGACGACCATCACACGTCTTGCTGTCGTTCGCTGACTACCAGCGGCTCACGGGCACCGCGGGCAACCTGGGCGACGCGTTCGTCCTGGACGAGGACATCGACTTCGAGCCTGTGCGCCCGCGGGACTCGGTGCGCGAGGTTGATCTGTGAGCTTCCTGCTCGACACCAACGTTATCTCCGAGCTACGCAAGCCCGCCAAGCGCAGAGACGACCGATTCAACGCCTGGGCAGAGACCCTGTCACCGTCAGACACCTTCCTCTCGGTCATCACCCTGCTGGAACTGCGTGCCGGCATCGAGAACAAGCGACGACACGACGCGCGACAGGCGGCTCTCCTCGACTCCTGGCTGGACCACAGCGTCATCCCCGCATATCCGGGCCGGCTGCTCGACGTCGACCAGGCCGTCGCCGACTCGGCAGCAAGACTCCACGTGCCCGACCGGCGCCCAGCCCACGACGCGCTCATCGCTGCCACAGCCCAGGTTCACGGCCTCACGCTCGTCACCCGCAACGAGTCCGACTTCGCCCCCATGGGCGTCCCACTCGTCAATCCCTGGACCTCCCACATGTAGGCAGGCGCCCCCAAGCTGGGCGTCACAGAACCTTGGGCGCAGGACCAGGCGCACTCGCGTCTTCGGGCGCCATACGCAGCGCCGGCGTTCGTGTCCGTCGACACTGACCTGGCCTGGTCTTCACCTCACGCAGGCCGAGACGCAGCGATCCAGTTGCGCCGCGGGTGTGATCAGGATCGGGAAACCGGGCGGAGAGGTGTGCCGCGTCGGCCAGCGCTCGGTCTGGTGTGCTGGAAGTAGCCGGCCCACCCGTGCATGACCCGGTTGAGCCAGGTCAGCAGGTCCTCCAGCGGCTCGAGAGCGGCGGCGGCGTCGTCCGGAACCTGGCGGAGTGAAGCTCGTCTGGGACGAGAACGCCTGGCAAGACTACGTATGGTGGCAAACCCAGGACCGCAAGATACTCAAGCGCATCAATACCCTGATCCAGGACATCGCCCGCAACGGGAACGACGGCATCGGCAAGCCTGCGCCCCTGAAGCACGGGTTTCAGGGCTACTGGTCGCGGCGCATCAACGACGAGCACCGACTCATCTACAAGGCTAGCGGCGACGAGATCCGCATGGCTCAATGCAGGTACCACTATTGAGGCATCGAGTAGGCTGGGGCAGTTACAGAACACACGTTCGAGCCATTCGACAATGCTGCCCGCTCGGGCTTCACTGGGCATCGTGCCTGGTCGACAGCCGTGCCCCGACTGGACGAACGGTTCTCCCAATGACACGTTAGAGCCACCCTCGTGACCTGGGCTTTCTCTGTCCTGGCAGTCTCTGCGGCGCACTCACTCCTTGAGGCCGCCGTCTCCTGTCGTGGGTTGAGACGGGTGGGTGAAGGTGCCGACGCCTGGACCTGCCACAGGAACGGTGTCACGCTCGGCCAGATCCAGCCGCCCGGCAGCGCAAGTTCCCTCCCCCAAGCTCGCCGGATCCGTAGCTCCTGGCCCTCCAGATCCGTAGCTCGGGTGCCTCCAAATCTAGAGCTCGAAGGGCTCCAGATCCGTAGGTCAAGTAGGCTCCCGGCTATGAACACGCGGTTGCACGGCCTGGTACCACGACGACTCGCGCCTATCGTCGCGGAAAGAATGGCCGAGGAACCCGTCGTCCTCCTCCAAGGTCCTCGGTCGGTGGGAAAGTCGACCCTGCTCAGGAGCCTCGCAGCCGCCGTCGGTGCGGAGGTGGTCGACCTCGACGACGTGACCCTCCGCGACGCGGTAGCAAAAGATCCGCGAACGTTCGTCGCAGGTCCTGGCCCGATCTGTGTCGACGAGTACCAGCACGTCCCGCTCGTCCTCGACGCGATCAAGGCGGAACTCAACCGTGACGGCAGGCCCGGTCGCTTCGTCCTGACGGGCTCGGCCCGGCACGAGGCACTACCCCGAGCCGCTCAGGCGCTCACCGGTCGCCTTCACCGACTGCCCGTCTACCCACTGTCGCAGGGCGAGCTCCGAGGGGTCCGCGAGCACCTGCTGGAGGACCTGTTCGCCGACCCGCTCGCCGCCGTGGCCGCGACCCCTCCATCGCGGACCACCCGCGACGAGTACGTCGACAGTGTCACGGTAGGCGGGTTCCCGTCGGCGCTCGCGCGGGCCTCCCTCGCGTCGCGGAACCGCTGGTTCGACGACTACATCAGCCTCAGCCTCGAACGGGACGTCCGGGAACTCAGCAAAATCCGCCAGGCGGCCTCGCTGCCGGCCCTGCTCGAAAGGCTCGCGAGCCAAACCGCACAGATACTCAACATCACCCGAGCCGCCTCCAGCATCCGCCTCGACGAGAAGACCGCACACAGCTATGTACGGCTCCTGGAGGCGGTGTTCCTGTTGTACCGCCTCAATGCCTGGGGTACGACGCTCACCGCGCGGTCCGCCGCGTCCCCGAAAATCCATGTCCTGGACTCCGGCGTGGCCGCCCGCTTGCTGCGCTTGACACCGCAGAAACTGGCGGCCCGCAACCCGACCGCACTGACTGAGTTCGGGCACCTGCTCGAGACGTTCGTCGTCACCGAGCTGCTCAAACAGGCGTCCTGGACGGATTGGGTCAGCGGAGTCGGACACTGGCGCACCCGCGACGGCGACGAAGTCGACCTTGTGGTCGAACGCGACGACGGGACGGTCGTAGCCTTCGAGGTAAAGGCGGCCGGGCGGGTACCGGGTGAGGACCTCGCCCCACTCCGCAAGCTGCGCGACGCGACCGGCGACGCCTTCACGGCCGGCGTCGCGCTCTACCTGGGAGCACGGTCGTACACCTTCGAGGACCGCCTACATGTCATGCCCGTCGACGCGATCTGGGCCCCGTAACCGCCCAGCGCCCTCAATACCGAGTACTGGCTACTGGCCCGCCGAGGCAAGTCTGTGGCTCGGCAGACCGGACATTCCGGCTGCCCAATCGACAAAGGCCGGTCGCCCCGGGTTCGCAACGACGTCGCTGCGGAACAGGGGTGCCAACGGTGCGCCGATCCACCGGCAACCGCGGCAGGTCCGGAGCATCCTGCCACCGCCGAAAAAGAAGACTCGGACGGTCCTCGACCCGCCGGGCAGAACAGCAGGTCGGGCCGCCATGCCTCCCCAACCGTGACCAGCGCCCGCCGGTAGTCGGCGACGAGCAGATGCGGATCCCCGACGGGTCGTCATCGGACGCCGCGTCCCGGTCCAGCAGGCCCGGCACATATGTCCGGGCGGTGCTGTCGGATCGGGGCAGAGGTGTTCGTAGCAAGGGTGAGCGGCCGCCCACGAGGGGTGCCCCAACGCACAGGAGATGATCCGAGATGCAGTACATGGTTTCCGTGATCTTTGACAAAGATGGCTTGGCCACCCCGGAGGAGCAGGCCGCGATCGACGTGTTCAACGACCGGCTTGTGGCCGAGGGCCACTGGGTCTTCGCCGGCGGCCTCGGGGCGTCCAACACGGCCACTGTGATCGATAACCGGGGTGGGGAGGCGATGTTCACCGACGGGCCGTTCCTGGAGTCGAAGGAGTTCCTCGCCGGCTTCTGGATCATCGAGGCCGCGGACCTCGATGTGGCGCTCAAGCTGGCCGCCGAGGGGTCGAAGGCCTGCAATCGGAAGGTCGAGGTGCGGCCGTTCCTGTGAACAGGGCCGACGTCAAGGAGGCGATCACTCGGGCCCACCACGAGGAGTGGGCACGAGTGATCGCCACCCTGACCAGGCGTTTCGGTGACCTCGACATCGCCGAGGAGGCGGCGGCCGAGGCGTTCGCGACCGCCGTCGAGCACTGGCCGGCCGACGGCGTGCCGCCCAACCCCGGCGCCTGGCTGACCACCACCGCCATCCGCAAGGCCATCGACCGGATCCGGCGCGAGAACAAGCGCGACGACAAGCAGAAGGAGGCTCAGATGTTGTACGACGACGACCCGCCCAAGCCTGTCGGCGCCATCGACGACGAGCGGCTCCGGTTGATCTTCACCTGCTGTCACCCGGCGCTGGCGATGCAGACCCGCGTGGCGCTGACGCTGCGCATGGTCGGTGGTCTGACCGTGCCCGAGATCGCCCGTGCCTTCCTGGTGCAGGAGGCCGCCATGGGGCAGCGGATCACCCGCGCGAAGGCCAAGATCAAGACGGCTCGCATCCCTTATCGAGTGCCGTCCGAGCAGGATCTCCCGGCGCGCGTCTCCGGCGTGCTCGCCGTCCTGTTCCTCGTCTTCAACGAGGGCTACCTGGCGACCGGCCCCGGCGCTGGTCCCGTGCGTCACGACCTGACCGCCGAGGCGATCCGGCTGACTCGTCTGATCCGTGCCCTCATGCCGCAGGACGGTGAGGTGGCCGGTCTGCTGGCGCTGATGCTCCTCATTGAGGCCCGCCGCACCGCCCGGGTTTCGGGCAGCGGCGAACTGGTCACCCTCGACCAGCAGGACCGTGGGGCCTGGGACGCGGCGCTGGTCGCTGAGGGTCATCGGCTGGTGCGCGAGCGCCTGGCCGCCGGGGTGGCTCCGGGTCGCTACCAGATCCTCGCCGCGATCAACGCCGTGCACACCTCCGCCCGCGATGTACGCGATACCGACTGGTCGCAGGTCGTCGCCCTCTACGACCAGCTCGTCCGCCTCGACCCCTCGCCGATCATCGCCCTCAACCGGGCCATCGCGGTCGCCGAACTCGACGGCCCGGAGGTGGCACTGGCGACCGTCGACCGTCTCGAGGACACGTTGGCCGGCTATCACGCCTACCATGCGACCCGCGCCGACCTCCTGCGCCGGCTGGGCCGCAGTCAGAAGTCGCGCGCGGCCTACGACAAAGCCATCGAGCTGACGGGCAACACCGCCGAGATCGCCTACCTGACCCGCCGCCGCGACCAGCTGGGGTAGCGCCCGCGAATCCCGATCGAAACCCTGTGCAAAGCGACGGCCGGCCCCGACGAATACGCGGCGCTGGCCAGGGCGCGGCACGAGTGTGGTTAGCGGCCGGCGCTGGCCTGCTGTCCACCTATGAGGGCGGCTAGCCCGTCGAGTACCCGGGCCAGGCCGAACTGGTATGCGTGGTCGGGGTGATAGGCGCTGCCATGGGCGGCGCCGGCGGCAGTACCGACTCGGGCCGCAGTGGGGTAGGCGGTCGAGTCGAACACGCGGGCCAGCAGGGGTGCGTTGGCGGCCCACCATTGTTCGTCGCTCATCGTGCTGTCGAGCTGTGACGCACGGGTGCTGATGGCCGCCCGGGCTGCGGCCTGGACGAAGGTGAGCAGGTAGGTGAGGGCGTCGTCGATGGCGACGTCGTCAAGGCCCAAGCCGTTGAACGCGGACAGTTCGTACTCATATTTCGCCATAAGCCCGGGCCCGAGGGGTGGCCGGGCGGTGGATACGTCGGCGATCCACGGGTGCATGTCGAACAGTGCCCGGTTCTGTTCGGCGATGGCGGTGAGCCGGGACCGCCAGGACTGCCTGTCGACCGGGAGGCGTTCCATGCGCAGGTATACGGCGTCGAGCATGAGGTCGACAAGTTCAGCCTTGCCGGGGACGTAGGTGTACAGCGCCATCGTTGAGACGTCGACGGCACGGGCGACGCTGCGCATGGACAGCCCGTCCAGGCCAGCCGTGTCGGCCAGCGTGATCGCGGCGTCGACGACCCTGTCGACGGACAGTCCCTGCTTGGGTCCGCGCGCCGACTGCCCGAACCCGGGCTCGCGCCACAGCAGCGCCAACGTGCGAGCTGGATCACCTGAACCGCTTCGGTAAGCGGGCATCGCTCGCCCCTCGTCTACGTTGTACGACGTACAGAGTACTGTGTACAGAGTTCTTTGCCGGCAAGTCGAGGAGTCCTGATGCAGGTCACATCCACCACCCTTTCATTGACGGTCAACGACGTCGCAGCCTCCCGCGACTTCCTCGTCGATCACTTCGGATACCGGGAGAGGGTCGTCGCCGAAGGTTTCGTCTCCCTGGGCCGTGACGATGCCGCCGTCGACATCGTGCTGCTGCGGCGAGGGATCGAGGTGCTACCCGAGGGTCTGCGCGACCAATCCGCGGCCGGCGTGATCGTCGCCCTGGTCGTGGCCGACCTTGCCGCGCAGGAGGCGCGACTGCGTCGGGAAGGGGTGCCGATCACGATGCCGATGCAGGAGGAGGCGTGGGGCGAGCGGCTGTTCCAGGTCACCGACCCGAACGGCGTCGTCATCCAACTCGTCGAGTGGGTCGACGGCGGGCACTCCTGGGCCGGCGACCGAAGCTGATCGGACCACCCACCGCACGCCAGCGGAATCCAGACGGCTGCTCCACGAGACCCATGCGGCGCTCATCCAGTCGCTGCTACCCAGCTCCGGTCGCCCCGATGTGGACTCGCTGGCGAACCTGACGGCGGCGATCGTGGTTGACCAGCAGCCGTTGAGCGGAAGCCTTCGCTCGACCGTCGGCACCGCCACCGACGCCTACACGATTCCGGGTAGAGAGCCTGACTGAGCGGCAGGACGAGCTTTCACCGGCAGCGTTACGAGCGGCAGGAGTGTGGGGCCGGAACCTACCTCGTAGCCTGGCGTGACGCACGGCCGGTCGGTGGAGATCCGATGGTTGGGATGCGTCGCGCCCGAGGTGAAGTCGGTCGTGGCGGCCTGCCCGGAGCTGAATGGGCTGGGCGTGTGGCCACCCGTGCTGCGGGGACGTGACTTTGACATCGTACGTGGGTTCGGGTCCCACCCGCTCCACCACGGCCTGTAATAGTGCCCTGACCTGGGCAAATAGGTAAGACCTATAAGTTCCGACAGTTGGTCAAGTAGGAGATGTCCACCTCAGGGCGCCGATCAATTGGTTCGACCCTCAAGCACATCGATAGATTTCAATTACGAAGCGTAGTGAGGATGGGATCGGCTCGTTGATGTATCCAGGCTGTCCTGCATCTACCAGCTGCCTCCGATGGGAGTCATCAAATGACGTCGATCGCGGACCGTGTGGCGGGACTCGCCGGCAACCGCCGTGCGCGTCCGCGGGCGGATAGGCCATGATCGAGGAGTGACGAGACGGCTGGACACTGGGGAGGACGTCCGGCTGACCGTGCCCCTGTACAACCTCGCCGAGGCCGCGCGATACCTGGCCCTGCGCCCGACAACCTTCGGCACGTGGGCGGGGGGCTACACCCGGACGGCCCCGGACGGCCGACGAGTACGCAAAACTCCGGTGGTCACGGCGCTGCCCGCGCCCTTCCATGGTGGGCCGACGGTGCCGTTCATCGGTCTGGCGGAAGGGCTGGTACTCGCCGCGTTCCGCCAGGCACACGTCCCGTTGCAGCAGATCAGGCCGGCGCTCGACTTCCTGCGTGACAAGGTTGGCCTGGATCACGCGCTGGCCAGCCGCCGGCTCTACCTGGCGGGTGCAGAGCTGCTGTGGGATTACGCGCAGCACGACGACGCCGATCCGCGCGCCGCCCGCGGGGTGCGTGAGCTAATCGCCATCCGCAGCGGCCAGCGAGTCTTCGCCGAGGTCGTCGAACGCTACCTACGACTGATCACCTATGCCGACGACGACCTTGTCGAGCACATCCAGCTTCCTGGCTACGACACCGCGATCGTCGCCGCGGACCCGCGCATGAATTTCGGCCAACCCTACTTCGTCCGCAGCGGAGCGCCGCTGGAGAACGTCCTCAGTAGGCACCGAGCCGGCGAGCCTCTCGAGGACCTCGCGGACGATTACGGCATTTCCATCGACGAGATCGCGGACGCCGTTGACGTCGCAGCCCGACGTACCGGCTGACCCGCCGCGGTTCCTCACGGATCGTGGCATGGGCGCCAAGGTCGTGCCCGCGGCGTTACAGGAAGCCGGTTTTGAGATCGTCACGATGCAGGACTACTACGGGCCCGCGAAAGCCGAACGCCTCGCCGACGAGGACTGGATACCCGACGTGACCCTGGCTGGCATGGCTGTGCTCACCAAGGACTCGAAGATGCGGTTCAACCGCCTGGTCGTGAAAGCAATTCACCACTCTGGCGCGCGCTGCTTCGCACTCGCGCGCCAGGACCTCACCGGCCGTCAGATGGCACAACGGCTGATCGACAACAAGAACGAGATCCTCCGTGTCGCGCGGACCAGGCATGGGCCGTACTTCTTCCACGTCCACCAGGACCGCGTCGGCGAGATGCCCCTCGTCTCCAGGTGACCGGCGGGCGGTCACAGCGGCAGCGGCGACGGTAGGGGCCCAGCGTTCGGACCTGGTCGTAGGCGCACGCGGCTGCCGGGTCGGCCCGGTGCCGAGGGCACGTCCGGCGGGGTCGTCGCTGTCGGGCACGGCAGTGGTGCCGAACCGGGCCTCCGTCATGCGATTGAGGCGCAATGCGCTCGGGTTTCCCGCGAACCCCCACCCGGGGGCGCCTTGATCGAACGGGCCCTGACCGCCGGGGTCCCGTTCTCCTGGATGAGTGCGGACGAGGCATACAGGCAGGCGAAATGCCTGCGGTTCTGACTCGAGCAACGCGACATGTCCCATGTGCTGGCGACCAGACGTAACGACGATCTAGTCACCACGACGATGGGCCGGGCCTCCTCCCGCCCCACGACAGCCACAACCATCGCCGGTACGACCTGGAGATCATGGAGGCGTTCGGGCAAGGCATCTACGACTCCGCCGACCCCCGTCACCCTCTGCGCTGGTTTGATTGAGATGACCTGCGCGAACGGTGCGAGTCGGAGCTGGCCCTCGTCAGATTGCCGAAAGAAGAGCAGGACGCACGCACCGCCGAAGCACTCAACCGCGTGTCAGAGTTGATGTCTCGAGGAACGATCAACGAGTCGCATTAGACGGAGCAACTTCACGCGGGCTGTTGGGCACGTGGCGATGCCGCTAAGTGGTCGGCGCTGGAAGACGGCGCAACCCCAGGGTTATTGATCTAACTGTCGGCATCGAGTCAGGCCTGCGAAAGCCGGCCGGGCGCCGGCCTGCATTCGTGGTGGCGCGGGCCAAGGAGGCTCCTGCAAGGGGTCGGTGTCCCTGCTGTGGCCCGCGGCCACTGGTCGATCTCAAAGTCCTACTGGCGGCTCGCGGCGAGGTTGTCAGCGTCGGTGCGGGCGATGGCCGCGTCGACGATGGCGTACTCTGCCCCGTCGAGGACGGAGAGCGCTAGGTCGATTGCGTCGACGGCGTCCTGCTCAGCCACCTCAGCATGGTGCTGCGCCTTGCGGACGTCCCGCTCGTTTCGTCGCCTGTCGGCATCTGCGCGCGACTCGGCGAACCGCTGCTCTACCGACGAGCGCACCGCGTCCCACTGTGTCTGCATGCCGGCCTTCGCCTCTTCGACCTTGTCCGTTGCCTTGGTCTTGGCGGCCGTGGCAGAGGTCGTCAGCGCGGCTCGCTCTGTCTCCAGTCGCGCGCGGTTCTTCTCCCGCGCCGCGCCCACCACGTCATCGACCTTCCTCGCTCGGTCGGAAAACTCGCTGAGCTGCTCAGACAGCGCCTTCATAGTTGACCCTCCTTCTCGGTCGCTTGGCCCTGGGCCTCGCGGATCGGTTGGCTGCCTCCAGCCGACCCGTACCCGCCCCCGAGGTTCTGTATCCGGATGCCTCGCCTGACAGCCGTCGCGACCAGGGCGACACATCAGGCGGCGGACAGAGTCCCACGAGGCGGTCGCGCCGCCATTGGGTACCCCACCGCGTTCGGCCTGTCCAGCTTCGCCATCGCCCGCGGCAACGCCTTCGAGGCGTACGTCAAGACCAACGGCTGCGCTGAACTTCTGCGGCTGCTGCGGGAGCACCTGGATTTGCCGCTTCCCGAGGTGTCCTACGACGATCTCAACAGCGTTGCCGGGCACGAGACCCTCGAAGCGCGCTACCGCCCATCCCGGCCAGCGGGCCCGATTCAGCCCTGCAGGAGGGTGATGGTGCGGCCAGAAGGGCTGGTCGTCGTGGTGATGGCGGTACGTTCGGCGATGTCGGGGGCGTCGGGGCGCTGGTCGAAGATGGCCAGAGTGCCGGCGTCCAGACCGAGGCGGTCGAGGTAACGGTCGAGCTGCTTGAGGCCCTGACGTAGCGGGTTGGCGCGGCCCGCTCGCCAGGTCTTCAGCTCGAGGGCCTCCCACTGGAGATGACGAGTGCCGTCGGGGGTGGTGTAGGGCCAGCGGACGTGCAGGTCGATCCGGCCGGCACCGACGCCGTATTCGCGTTCGACATAGCCACCGCCGTTCACGACGCGCTGAAGGTAGCCCATGAGGATGAGCTGGGGGGCGGCCTCGTTGTAGAAACCGCCGGTGATGAGAAAGTCGCCGTGCTCGATCCACCAGTCCGCGAACTCGTCGAGCACCTTCGGGAAATCGAACGTGCAGTCGGGACGGATGAAGGAGCGCGGGTCGGCGGTGACGCTTTCCTGGATGCTCGACGACAGGACCCGGACAATGACCTCGCGGTAGATCGGATTGGCGACCCGGGCAGCCAGCGAGTCCAAATGAGTCGCCCGGGCAAGGATCAGGCGTTCCTTGGCCTCCTCCAGGTGGTCGACCGTGATCGCCTCCGCGGTGGGGACCGCGAGTTTCTCGATGACCTCGCGGGCCAGCGCGTTGACAAGCCACGGCTGGCCGCTGGTCAGCTCGAAGGCGTGTTCCATGGCGCCCGGGGCGAACGGCTGCCCGGTGTCGGCGGTGTGCTCGCCGTAGAGCACGGCCACCTCGTCCAGGGTGAAGTCTCCCAACCGCAGCGACTCCAGTTTGATGTTGAACGGGCTCGAGGTCCCGAGACGGGCCGGGTCGCCCCCGGCTGCCGCTTTATAGTCGCGGACGTCGCGCAGGCCGCACAGCGCGACCGACGAGGGGAAGTCGCGCGGCCGGCTGCTGTAGCCGTCGCGGAGCTGGCTGAGAACACTGATCAGACCCTCACCGCGCAGAGCGTCGATCTCGTCGAAGAACAGCACCAGGGGCCGCGGGCAGATCTGCGCCCACGCCCGCAGCGCCTCGACGAGGAGGGTGCTTTCCGACGCCTTCGGCCACGGCGGCGGGCGAAGATCCGCCGGCAGCGCGTCCTCGGCGCTCGCCCGGATCCGGTCGAGGATGCCGCGGGTCGCGGCGGCGTAGTCGTCGCCCGCCGCGCGGCCGACCTCGCAGGAGAACCGCAGCGCCGCGTACCGGCCACCGGCCGTCAGCTCATCGGCGAGCGCCAGCAGCGTCGTTGTCTTCCCCGTCTGTCACGGGGCGTGCACGACGAAGTAGCCCTCCCCTGCCACCAGCCCGGGAACCTCCGGCAGCCGTGACAACGCCGGGACCATGTAGTCGATCCCCGGCCGACACGGTCCCGCCGTGTTGAACCGACGACCCATGGAAATACTCCCCGCGGCGGCGACAGTCGAACACGCTGGTCACAACCCTACCGCCCACCGGAGATCGACGATCACCAGTGGTCGCCGAGCGCCACTCCGCGGGTGTACGCCGGAACCAGACGGACCGGCGCCTTGGCACCGACCTCCGGCGAAGACGTAGACGAAGTCCGCGAAGGCACCCTGCTCGGCCAGAACGCCGTCGAGATCACGGTCGAACGGCGCCGGCCAGCCCAGCGACGAGATCCGTCTAGACTGACCCGCGCCCACCACACGGTCGGCGTCGAAGTCGTAGTCGACGGCCCAGCCACGGCTGAACGATGTCAGGTGGATGCGTCGCGAGGCGGAGGAGGCCCAGGTAGCGATGGGCTATGTTGTCATCCCTCGGCCGGGTAGAGCCGTACGGTCTTGTCGAGGCTGCTGGTGGCGACGGTCTTGCCGTCCGGACTGAACGCGGCAGAGGTGATCCTGTCGGAGTGCCCGGCAAGGGTGGCGACGGCCGCACGGCTGTCCACCTGCCACAGCTTCGGTCCGGACGAGCCGCCTGTGACGAGGTGCTTGCCGTCCGGGCTGAACGCGGCCAGGCCGCCGGCGTCCTGCAGGGTTGCGACGTCCTGCCCGGTGCCGGGGTCCCACAGTTGGGTGATGCCGTCCTCGCTGCTCGAGGCGACGGTCTTGCCGTCGGGGCTGAACGCCGCGTCGCTGACGACGGCCCGGTGCCCTTTATAGTTGACGACGACCTTCCCGGTCGCCACGTCCAGCACGTCGACGTAGCCGTCGATGCAGACGAGCAGGCGGGTGCCGTCGGGGCTGAACGCGATGCAGCGCTTGTACATGGCGTTCGTGAAGGTCGGAACAATGGGCGTGCGCTGACCCGTTACGACGTTCCACATGGTGTCGACCGAGGCGACGAACTTCCCGTCCGGACTATAGGCCAATGCCGTCATCCAGTACTCGGTGCCGGGTTTCGGTTCGTCGAGCGTCTGCCGTATCTGGCCGCTGGCCACGTCCCAGAGCCGGACGGTGCCGTGGTTTCCGGCGCTTGCGATGGTGCGCCCGTCCGAGCTGTACGCCACCTTGGAAACGGCGGCGCCGGTGTCCGAAAGGGTCGTCCTGATGTGGCCCGTGGCGACATCCCACAGCTCGATCGAGCCCGATCCTGGGTTGCTGGCCGTAAGGACCGAGGCAACGGCGAGGGTCTTCCCGTCGGGGCTGAAATCCGCGTCAAGAGCAAATCCCCCGGCTATCTTCAGTACGGTTCCCTGCCTGCCGGACGCGGCTTTTGTGCTCGGCTGCTGTGCTGTTTCCAAGCCCTTTTGTGCCTGGTCGGCGGCTGGAGCGTGTTGACCCCCGCCGCAGGCGCCCAATAACATTGCCAACACGCCGAAGATGACGATTCCACCGCCTGATCGGCCGGAAATCCGGCGCCGTGTTGAGCCGTTCATTCGTGGGTCATCCTTCCGGCGTCGTCAGCAACAGTTGGATCAACGTCGGCAACAGTTGGATCAACCAACAGTTGAATCACATCGCCGTCACGCATACACGAGAAACCGTTGAGATGTGCCACGGCCGATGTGGGGTCCTGGTCGAAGATGCAGGACCAGTCGTCGACCTTCACATGCACGCCGTCCCGGTTGTTTGCAACGCCCTGCTGCAGGTACGCCACCATCACCTTGCTGGCGTCGGCGCAGCTGATTTTCCCCTTGACGACCAGTTTGTATTCGGCGGCACCGGCAAAGGCACCGCAGTCGGTTCCGGACCCGTTCTGCGCGGCCTGGCTCGCGACTACGCCAGACGTAGCCGGTGTACCGGACCCGCTCTGCGCTGCCTGGCTCGCGACTACGCCAGACGTAGCCGGTGTACCGGAGGAGCATGCGGCGAGCGTGAAGCCGCCAGCGAGCACGATCGCGACCGCACGGACGGTGTCCGGAACATTTACCTTACCCACGGATGCCCCGCCGGGAGCGATCATTCTGGACCATGCTGTCCCCTCGATTAACTCGATTGTTTCCTTGATTTTCGTAATGCCGTAGAGGCGAAAGATGGCGAGGGCGAGGTTACGATCGCCTTGGCCACTCGCCGGATCAGTTTCGCGGCATGAGGTCTCCGAGCTTTCCCCCGGACGCCGCGCAACTGGTGAGGTACTGAAAGCGGTTCGCCAGGATAGTCATGTCCGAGTAGGGGAGGCTGAGGAGGAGCCTTTGCTGTTGGTCGGGCTGCATGGCCATGAAGTCGGAGCATTTCGTGTTGATCGGGTTCCCGGCGCCGGCGGTGTCCCACCACAGGACGGTGCCGATGAGCAACGCGACGAGGACGGCACCATTGATGATCAGGTTGCGGCGCATCGTCGGTGCGGGCGCGGGGCTGACCGGCGGGAGCGGGGGGGCGCCGGGCGCGGTCGCGGCGCGCACTGTCCGGATGCGGTCGAGCGCGTGGTGGGGCAGCTCGTAGAAGGCGCCGCCGAGGTAGACGTTCGCCGTGTGGATCAGCCAGAACGGCAGCGTGAGCACGACGAACCAGCCCCAGCCTGCGAGGACGCCAAGCAGGAGCATGACGAGGGCAGCCTGTGCGAGCGCGATCCCGGTCCAGATCAGGTTAGGGTTCTGGGCCGGGTTGGCGACCCACCTCGGAAGGGGCTGCGGGCCTGCGGGCGTCGGGGGGGAAAAGTACTGGCCGGGCTCGGGAAGGCCGTGCGCCGGGGAGCCGGGTGG
>NZ_CAUVXG010000045.1:38224-42208 GCF_963555885.1 Protofrankia sp. Cr2 | reverse complement strand
AAGCGTTCACCATGGGGTATTTATGATACCCGTCCGGGACAACTTTCTCGAAGCTACTGGTGAAATCCTGCCGAGTCAAACCGCTCCGGATCAGCCGGTGTCAGCCTCGACAGATATTTCCGATCACTCACAGTGAGTGTCGTGCCGGGGTTGGGGCCACCGTCGCGGCTTGGCTTCGGTGTCTCCCGGCTTTCCGCCGGCAAGGAGAACATTACGGGTGCAGAACGGGAACGTCAAACGTCAACGGCCTTTTGATCTGTGAGCTACGTCACACCGTTTGAATGTCGCCTTGACGTACCTGTCTGCTATGGGAGGATCGAGCGCCACTGCGCCAGCGCCCCGCATCCAGATGCGTGTGTCTCATCGCGTCTCATCTCGTCTCGTCTCATCTCATCCTGGGGGCGTGCGGTGGAGCGCCGCTCCCGGCAGGTCGCAGCGACCTGCCGGGAGCAACCGGTACCCGGTCGGCGGTTGACCAGAGGGCCGTCAGGGGCTGTGTGCCCACTCGCGGTCGTGGGCCAGCCGGCCGGTGACGGCGGCCAGCTGTTCGCGCACCCGGACCGGGGCCGTCCCGCCCGGAGCGGAGCGAGCCTCCAGCGCCCCCTGGACGGAGAGCACGGTGCGCACCCCCGGGGTCAGGCGCGGGTTGATGGCCACCAGGTCGTCGTCACCGACCTCGTCGAGTTCGCGCTCGTGTGCGGAGCACCAGGCCACCAGCTGCCCGACCGCCTCGTGGGCCTCCCGGAAGGGCACGCCGCACCGGACGAGGTACTCGGCCACATCCGTGGCCAGCGCGAAACCGGCAGGCGCGGCCTCGGCGAGGCGGTGGCGATGCACCCGCATGGTCGCCACCATCCCGGCGGTCGCAGGCAAGACCACCAACAGGGTGTCGACCGCGTCGAACACCGGCTCCTTGTCCTCCTGCAGGTCACGGTCATACGCCAGCGGCAGACCCTTGAGCGCGACGAGCAGTCCGGTGAGCGCGCCGATCAGCCGGCCGGACTTGCCCCGAGCGAGCTCGGCGATATCCGGGTTCTTCTTCTGCGGCATGATCGAACTTCCGGTGGCGAAGGCGTCGTCCAGTTCGACCCAGCCGAACTCCCGGCTCGTCCACAAGACGATCTCCTCGCCGAGCCGGGACAGGTGGACACCGATCAGCGCGGCCACGAACAGGAACTCCGCAGCGAAGTCGCGATCGGAGACCGCGTCGATCGAATTCGCGAAGGCCGAGTCGAAACCGAGCTCCACGGCGACGCCCTGCGGGTCGAGTGGAAGGGATGACCCGGCCAGCGCACCCGCCCCCAGACTGCACACGGCGGCACGCCGGTCCCAGTCCCGTAACCGGTCGACATCACGGGCGAACGCGTGGACGTGGGCGAGCAGTTGGTGAGCGAAGGAGATCGGCTGGGCGTGCTGGAGATGGGTCATCCCGGGAGCCGGGGTGTCCACCTGGGCCGTCGCCTGATCGACGAGAGCGAGCTGCAGGTCGACGAGACACGCCGCCACCTGGCGGGCATGGTCACGCAGGTACATCCGCAGGTCGGTGGCAACCTGGTCATTGCGGCTACGCCCCGCCCGCAGCTTGCCGCCGAGCGTGCCGAGGCGTTCGAGCAGACCCCGTTCCAGGGCCGTGTGCACGTCCTCGTCGTCGACGGTCGGGCGGAACCGCCCGGTTCGCACAGCCTCGGCCAGATCATCCAGGGCCGCGAGTACCGCGGTGATCTCGTCGTCGTCGAGCAGGCCGGCGCGGTGCAGGACGCGGGCGTGCGCGCCTGAAGCCCGCAGGTCGTACGGGGCGAGCCGCCAGTCGAACTGGACGCTGACCGACAGCCGGGCGAGCGCCTCGGCCGGCCCGCCGGCGAAACGACCGCCCCACAGCCGGGTCGGTGACTGGAGCGCCGGTGACTGGAGCGCCGGTGGCTGGGATGCCGGCGTGGTCACCGGGACAACCGCTGCTCACGAGCCGACCACACCTTGGTCGGCAGACCCCACAGCTCGATGAAACCCCGTGCGTCCCGCTGATCGAACTGGTCGCCCGCGTCATAGGTCGCGAGAGCGTGGTCGTAGAGGCTCGCCTCACCGCGCCGTCCGACCACCTGCGCCACGCCACCGGCGAGCCGGATCCGGACGTCTCCGCTGACCCGGGCGCTCGTGGCGTCGATGAACGCGTCCAGTGCCGCCCGCAGCGGCGAGTACCACAGGCCGTCGTAGACAAGCTCGCCCCAGCGCTGGTCCACTCCCCGCTTGAACCGGGCAACCTCCCGTTCAAGGGTGAGGTCCTCCAGGTCACGGTGAGCGGTGAGCAAAGTGATCGCGGCCGGGCATTCGTAGATCTCCCGACTCTTGATCCCCACCAGCCTGTCCTCGATCATGTCGATACGCCCGACGCCCTGCGCACCCGCCCGCCGGTTCAACTCGACGATCAGATCCACGAGGGGAAGTGGTCGGCCGTCCAGGGAAACCGGCAGCCCGTCGACGAAACCGATGGTCAACTCGTCCGGTTCCCGAGCGAGCGTCGGGTCGGCGGTGTAGACGAAGACATCCTCGGGGGGCTGCACCCACGGGTTCTCAAGCACGCCGCACTCGGCGGTGCGGCCCCACAGGTTCTGGTCGATCGAGTAGGGCGAGCGCGCGGTCACGTCGATCGGCAGGTTGCGCTCGTCCGCGAACGCGATCGCCTTGTCCCGCGTCATTCCCGAGTCCCGCACCGGTGCCAGCACCTGCAGGTCCGGGGCGAGGGCCATCACGCCCACCTCGAACCGGACCTGGTCGTTGCCTTTGCCGGTACAGCCGTGCGCAATGGCTCCGGCACCGAAGGTGTGGGCCGCCTCGACCAGATGACGGACGATGACAGGCCTCGACAATGACGAGATCAACGGATAACGGTCCATGTAAAGAGCATTCGCGCGGATCGCCGGAGCCACGAACGACCGGGCGAACTCCTCGCGCGCGTCGACGACGACAGATTCCACCGCCCCGCAGGTCAGCGCCCGCTGCCGGATCAGTTCAAGATCCTCACCGCCCTGGCCGACGTCAACAGCCAGTGCGACCACCTCGGCGCCGGTTTCGGCACCGATCCAACCAATGGCCACGGACGTGTCCAGGCCGCCCGAATACGCGAGTACGACGCGGTCGGTCACCACAGATCAACCTCTCCAATATCATTAAGGGCCTCCGACGACGGGAGGAAACCAGCATCCCGCCGCCTTCGGCCAGCCATCATCAAGGGCCTCCGACGACAGGAGAAAAACCAGCATCCCGCCGCCTTCGGCCAGCCGCCATCAAGGGCCTCCGACGACAGGAGGAAAACCAGCATTGCGCCGCCGCTGGCCGGATATGTTCAGATAGCAAAGGTCGGACCACAACCAGGTGATCCTTGCGCCCCGAAGGTCACGCCGGCCGGGCCGGGTCAGCCAGGTTGGCAAGTGAACCGCGGGAGCGCCCGTCGGCGAGGTCGAGCAGCCGTGCGGCGAGTTCGGGACCGGTCGTGCCCTCGCCACCAGAGGGATCACCGGTGGCCAGCCGGGCCGACCGGCAGACCACCAGGACCGTGTCGTCCCCGGCGATGGTGCCCATGACCTCCGGCAAGGCCGCCCTGTCCAGCGCCGAGGCGAACAGCTGCGCGGCACCAGCCGGGGTCCGCAGGACCAGCAGGTCTCCGTTGGCCTCCGCCGAAACGAGGAGGTCCTCGCAGAGCCTGCCGAGCGGCAGCCGCACCGACTCGGTCGGCGCCAGGTTGACATCGACTGCATACACCAGCGCACCGTCAGGCCCCCGCACCTTGGTCGCGCCGAGGTCTTCGAGGTCGCGTGACAGGGTCGCCTGTGTGACCTGGACGCCCTCCGCTGCGAGCAGTCGGGCCAGTTCCGTCTGCGAACGAACCGGCTCGCGGGCTATCAGGCCCGCAAGCCGCGCCTGCCGTGCGTGCTTGGTCAGCGGCACGGCAGCGCGGCGAGTCGCCCCAGGCGCCGGTGTCGTCATGAG
>NZ_CAUVXG010000045.1:24435-37580 GCF_963555885.1 Protofrankia sp. Cr2 | reverse complement strand
ACAGTCATGAGGCGGTCACGGGGTGACCTCGGCAGCCAGCACCCGCGGGGACGACCGCGAGATCGGATCAGTCCGTTCCAGCAGAAACGCCAGCAACGCCTTCTGGGCATGCAGCCGGTTCTCGGCCTGGTCGAGGACGACCGACCGGGGTCCGTCGAGGACGGAACCGGTGATCTCGAGGCCGCGGTGCGCCGGCAGGCAGTGCATGACGATCGCGTCAGCACCGGCCGCCTCCACCACCTTCTCATCGAGCTGATACGGCTGAAAGACCAACGACCGGCTGTCCGCCTCGGCGTCCTGTCCCATCGAGGCCCAGACGTCGGTATAGAGCACATCAGCGCCCGACGCGGCCGCCAGCGCATCGTGTGTCACGCTCACCGCACCACCGGTCACCAAGCCGATCCGGGCCGCCTGGCGCAACACCTGCTCGAAGGGCTCGTACCCGGGCGGCGAGGCCACCCGCACCCGCATACCGGCAAGGGCACCGGCCAGGACCAGCGAATGCGCGACGTTGTTGCCGTCCCCGAAATAGGCCAGGGTCAGCCCGGCCAGACTGCCCCGACGCTCCCGGATCGTCTGCAGGTCGGCAAGCGCCTGACAGGGGTGCGCATGATCGGAAAGCGCGTTGACCACAGGCACCGAGGCCGCCGCCGCCATCCGCTCCAACCGGTCCTGCGCGAACGTCCGCACCACGATGGCGTCGACATACCGGCTGAAGACCGCGGCCGTGTCCTCGATGGATTCGCCCCTGCCGAGCTGGGTGGTAGCCGCATCGACGACCACGCAGTGCCCACCGAGCTCAGCCACGGCCACGTCGAAGGACATCCGGGTACGGGTCGACGGTTTCTCGAAGAGCAACGCCACGGAGCGGCCGGCAAGTGGGCCGGGCTCGGTGCTCCGCACCCGACGGGTCGCCTTGATGTGGTCGGCCGCGTCGAGGATGGCGGACTGTTCGCCCGGCGTCAGGTCGGTGTCCAGCAGAAAGTGTCGGATGGTCATGAGGTGGCCTCTCTGCCCTGCGGGACACCCGCACCCGGTCGGCCGGGGCATGCGCAAAAAGCGTCGCACGCCCCAACCTCCATCGCGAGCATCGCAGCGAGCGCCAGCGAGCAAGGCGCGCAGCGGCGGAGGACACCGGGATACACCGTCATGAGGTGGCCTCTCTGCCCTGCGGGACACCCGCACCCGGTCGGCCGGGGCATGCGCAAAAAGCGTCGCACGCCCCAACCTCCATCGCGAGCATCGCAGCGAGCGCCAGCGAGCAGGGCGCGCAGCAGCGGAGGACACCGGGATACACCGTCATGCGCAGACCTTAGAGTGTTCGGCAGACTGTTCGGCGGCGGTCAGCGCAGCCGCACCGATCGCGGGCAGTGCCGCGACGAACCTACCGGCCTCCGCGGCCGAGAGCAGCAACGGCGGAGCGAGCCGTACCGCGTCCGCACAGACCGCGTTGACCAGGAAGCCCGCGTCGCGGGCGGCGGTTTCGACGGCACCGGCGAAGGGCGAGTCCAACTCGATCGCCAGCCACAGGCCACGACCACGGACCCCCACCACGCCCGGTACGCCGGCGCCGAGGATCCCGTCGGTCAGGACACGCCCGACCTCCACCGCGTTGGCGATCAACCCGTCCCGCTCGATGGTGGCGAGCACCGCGAGCGCGGCCGCGCAGACGATCGGTCCGCCGCCGAACGTGCTGCCGTGATCACCTGGACGCAGGAGATGGCCGGCCGGGCCGAACCCGACACAGGCCCCGATGGGCAGGCCGCCCCCGAGTCCCTTGGCCAGGGTCAGGACATCGGGGACAACCGCCTCGCTCTGGTGCAGGAACCAGGTTCCGGCCCGGCCGATGCCACTTTGGATCTCGTCCAGGACGAGCAGGGCTCCCGTGCGGTCACAGATGTCGCGGGCCGCCCGCAGATACCCCGCCGGCGGCGGGATCACACCGGCTTCACCCAGTGTCGGTTCCAGGAAGACCGCGGCGGTGCGATCGTCGACCGCCGCCTCCAGCGCGGCGACGTCGCCATAGGGCACAAAGCGCGTGCCCGGCAGCAACGGCTCGAACGGCGCCCGCTTGGAGGGCTGGCCGGTAATCGACAGCGCACCGAGGGTCCGTCCGTGGAAAGATCCCTCCGCCGCGACGATCTCACTCCGGCCGGTCCGGCGCGAAATCTTGATGGCAGTCTCGTTCGCCTCCGCGCCCGAGTTGCAGAAGAACACCCGGCCGTCGACGCCGAGCAGTTCCAACAGCCGCTCGGCAAGGGCGATCTGCGGCTCGTTCACATACAGGTTGGAAACATGGCCGAGGCGTCCGACCTGATCGCACACGGCTGCCTGCACGGCGGGGTGGCAGTGGCCCAGGACGCTGACGGCGACCCCGGCGAGCAGGTCGAGATATTCGCGCCCGTCCGCGTCCCACACCCGGGTCCCGGCGCCGCGTTCCAGCGCGATCGGCGGGCGGCCGTAAGCTGCCATGATCACAGCGTCCCGACGGTTGAGCAGCTCAGCGTTCATGGGGCTCCTCCCACGGTGATCGCGGATGCGGTGTCAGGCGTGATCAGTGTCCCGATCCCGTCATCGGTGAAAACTTCCAGCAGGACGGCGTGTGCCACCCGGCCGTCGAGGACGTGCGCCTGTGGCACGCCACCGTGCACGGCCCGCAGGCACGCCTCCATCTTCGGAATCATTCCGGTGGTCAGCGTGGGCAGAAGGTCCGCGAGCTCCGCGGCGGTCAGTTCGCTGATCACCTCGTCGCTGCACGGCCAGTCTGCGTACAGACCCTCGACGTCGGTGAGGATGACCAGCTTCGCCGCGCCGATCGCGGCAGCCAGTGCGGCGGCGGCGAGGTCTGCGTTGACGTTGTACACGCCGCCGTCGATCCCACGGGCGACGGTCGCGACCACCGGGACCTTACCGGAGTCCAACAACGCGATCAGGGTCTCGGGGGCGACCTCGACCACGTCCCCGACCAGGCCGATGTCGACCTCGCTGCCATCCACGACGGCCGGCTTGCGCCGCGCGATGAGCAGGTTGGCGTCCTCGCCGGACAGACCCACCGCGAACGGACCGTGGCTGTTGACCAGACCCACCACATCCCGGTTGACCTGACCGACCAGGACCATCCGGACGATCTCCATGGTCTCCGGGGTGGTTACCCGCAGTCCACCGGCGAACACTGACTCGACACCGAGACGGGCCAGGTGAGCAGTGATCTGTGGCCCGCCCCCGTGGACCACGACCACCCGAAGGCCCGCGTACCGCAGGAACACGACATCCGCGGCGAACGCCTCGCGCAGCGCCGGGTCGCTCATCGCATGGCCGCCATATTTGATCACGATGGTGGAACCGTGGAAACGCGACAGCCAGGGCAGCGCCTCGATCAACACCGTGGTCTTGGCCAGTGCGGCATGCCCCCGGGCCAGTGCCGGGGGCCGATCCGCCGCCGGTGCAGTGGTCATGTCGAGTACGCCGAGTTCTCGTGAACGTAACCATCAGTAAGATCGTTCGTCCAGACAGTCAGCTCCGTGGCGCCGGCATGCAGATCTATCTGGATGGAGACCGCCCGGCCGGTCAGGTCGACGAGGTCACGCGGCTGGCCCGGCGCACCGGCCCGGCACACCCACACGCCGTTGATCGCGACATCCAACGCGTCTGGTTCGAAGACGGCACGGGTGGTGCCGACCGCCGCGAGCACCCGGCCCCAGTTCGGATCGTTACCGTAGAGCGCACACTTGAGCAGGTTGCAGCGCGCCACCGCCCGGCCGACCGCCAGGGCGTCGTCCTCACCGGCCGCCCCCGTAACGGTGATCGCAATCGTCTTGGTCGAGCCCTCAGCGTCGGCGAGCAGCTGCCCGGCGAGGTCGGCACAGGTGTCGGTCACCAGGCCCCCGAGCGTGTCCGCGGACAGCCCCACCCCGGACGCGCCGCTCGCCAGCAGCAGCACCGTGTCGTTGGTCGACATGCATCCGTCGGAATCCACCCGCTCGAAGGTGGTGCGACACGCGTCCCGCAGTAACCGGTCGGCGGTGGCCGGGTCGACGACCGCGTCGGTGGTCACCACCACGAGCATCGTGGCGAGCGCCGGCGCGAGCATCGCGGCGCCCTTGGCCATCCCGCCGACGGTCACCCCGCCCGCCGCGCGCACAGCCTGTTTACTGACGGTGTCCGTCGTACAGATCGCCTCGGCCGCGGCCGTCCCGCCGGCGGCCGACACCTCGGCCACCGCCTTGGTCACACCGGGTAGCAGCAGATCCATGGGGAGCCGCGTCCCGATCAGACCGGTCGAACACACGGCGACCTCGCCCGCTCCCAGCCCCAGCAGGCCGGCGGTGTGCTCGGCGGTGCGGTGCGTGTCGGTGAAGCCCGCTGGCCCTGTACACGCGTTGGCGCCACCGGAATTCAGGACGACCGCCCGCAGCCGGCCGTCCGCAATCACCTGGCGTGACCAGAGGACGGGCGCCGCCTGCACCCGGTTGCCGGTGAAGACGCCCGCGGCCGCATCCGTCGGACCGTCGTTGACGACAACCGCGACATCCAGGCGGCCCGATGGTTTGAGCCCGGCCGCTACGCCTGCGGCCCGGAACCCCCCCGGGGCGGTCACGCTCATGGCTCTACACCCATGGTCGTTCCTCCTACGTCGGTATGAACTACGTCGGTATGAAAAACCAATGTCAGCAGGGCTGAATGTGGATGGCCAGATCCCTGCTACGGATCCCGACTGCGTGCAGCGCGATCTGCATGCAGCGCGATCTGCGTGCAGCGAGTTATGGAGCGATACCCGATGAGGTCAGGCCGCTGGCCTCCGCCACGCCGAGCATGAGGTTCGCGCACTGCAGCGCCTGACCTGCGGCGCCCTTGCACAGGTTGTCGATGGCGGCGACGACCACGGCCCGGCCGGCCTCGTGGTCGGCGGTGACCTGCAGGTGGACGGTGTTACCGCCCAGCGTCGCCGCCGTGCGGGGCCACCGTCCCGGCGGCAGGACCCGGACGAACGGCTCGCCCGCGTAGGCCGCGACAAGCGCATCGCGCAGCGCGTCGGTGGTGACCGCGGAGTCCAGACGCGCAGTGCAGGTTGCGAGGATGCCGCGCGGCATCGGCGCCAGCACCGTCGTGAACGACATGGACACCGGCGCGTCCACCAGGCCGCGAAGCGCCTGCAGGATCTCCGGGCGGTGCTGGTGGTTGCCGACCCGGTAGGCGGTCACGTCGTTCATGACCTCGCTGCCGAGCAGGTGGGCCTTGAGCGACCGCCCGGCGCCCGACGTGCCGCTGGCCGCCACCACGACGAGGTCCTCGGTGTCGACCAAGCCCGCGGCCAGCAGCGGCGCGAGGGCGAGCGTGGTCGCGGTCGGATAACACCCCGGTGCCGCAACCCGGGTGCTGGCCCGAACGGCCGCCCGAGCGCCGGGCAGTTCCGGCATCCCGTACGTCCAGGCACCCGCGTGTTCGCCGCCGTAGGCCAGGCGCCAGGCGTCGGAGTCGGCGAGCCGGTGGTCCGCACCCAGGTCGACCACGCGCACGCCGGCCGGCAGCGTCGCCGCGACAGCGCCGGACGCGCCGTGTGGGAGCGCGAGGAACACGATGTCGGCTTCGACACCGGCAAGGGCGGAGGTATCTGCGAAGACCCGGCCGGCGAGATCCGGCAGGTGCGGATGGACCGCTGCGACGTCCTGCCCGGCCGACGAACCCGCCGCCACCAAGCCGAGCTCGATCTCCGGATGCCCGAGCAGCAGTCGCAGCAGTTCGCCGCCCGCATAGCCACTCGCCCCTGCCACCGCCGCTGTCATCCCCATGACTGAAAACTTATACACACACCATCATGGTCATGCAATGGCCCGATGAACATCCTCGGGTCTCAAATCAGTTATAACGGCTGAAAATAATCGCAAACGATGTGAATCCACTGCTGCGTAGACAACAGTCAATTCACATCGTTGCGGCGGGCGGAAGGCTCCACGCGAAACGGATGGTCGGTCAGGCCTTCAGCGCAGTGGCAACCGCCTCGGCCAGTGTGGTGGTGGGACGGCCGATGAGCCGGCCCAGATCACCACTGTCGGTGAACAGCTCGCCCCGCCCGATACCAAGATCGGAGTCGGCCAGCAGGCCCGCGAAAGCCTCGGGCAGGCCCGCACCGACCAGCGCCTTGGTGTATTCCTCGACCGGCAGATCGACATAGACGACCGGCTTGCCCGACTGGGCTGCAACCTCGGCGGCCAGCTCTGCCACGGTGAACGGCTGGTCGCCGCCCAGTTCGTACACCGCACCTGCGTGCTCACCGCCGGTCAGCACAGCCGCCGCGGCGGCGGCGAAGTCTGCACGGGTGGCCCCGGAGATGCGACCCTCGCCGGCCGCGCCCAGGATCGCACCGTGCTGGAAGGCCGGCGCGAGGTTCTCGGTGTAGTTCTCGAGGTACCAGCCGTTACGCAGAAGCACGGACGCCAGGCCGCAGGCGCGGAGGATGTCCTCGGTGGCCTTGTGCTCGGCGGCCAGCGCAAGACCGGATGTCTGCGCGGACAGCACGCTGGTGTAGGCGATCAGGGAAACCCCTGCCTGGACGGCGGCGTCCACCACGTTGCGGTGCTGTGCCGCCCGCTGGCCGATCTCGCTGGAGGAGACCAGTAGCAGTTTGTCGGTACCGGCGAACGCGGTGGCCAGCGTCTCGGGCTTGGTGTAGTCCGCCTCGCGTACCTGCACGCCGCGCTCGGCCAGATCCGCGGCCTTGTGCGGGCTGCGGACCGCGGCGACGATCTGGTCGGCGGGCACGCCGCCCCTGAGCAACTCCTCCACGACGAGCCGGCCGAGGTGTCCGGTGGCGCCGGTAACAGTGATCATGTGTGCTCCCTGGGTTCGTCAGAGTCGGACTGAATAGGTGCTCCCGACAGAATGTACTAACTTTTAGGAAGCACCAACGACAGGTGGGTACGGTTACATCCACCTGTACGGTGTACGACGGTACAGTGGTCAAATGGCCAGGATGATCCCGACGGCCGCCCCCGTCGACCCCACGGACCCCACGGACCCCACGGACGACCTGGTCGCCGACGTCTTCGCCCGCGCCTGCCCGTCCCGCCGGACCCTGGAGCACATCACCGGTAAATGGGGCGGTCTAGCCCTGATCGCGCTGACCGAGGACACCTACCGGTTCAACGCGCTGCGCCGCCGCGTCGACGGGGTCAGCGAGAAGATGCTCGCTCAGACCCTGCACGCACTGGAACGCGACGGCCTGGTCCGCCGCGAGGTCCAGACCAGCATCCCGCCACACGTGCAGTACAGCCTGACTCCGCTGGGCAGCCGCGTCGCGGCGAAACTCCGCGAACTGATCGACCTCGTCGAGGCCGAGATGCCAACCGTCATCGCCGCCCAGGAACGCTACGACCGGTCCAGGTAGCCCGGGTAGCCCACCCGGACAGCAGGCCGTAACCGTCCCGAGACGGAACGGACGCGCACGCCGAACAGCTGGTCGCCACCGTGGCCGGTCGGCGTCTGGCCGCCGCGGTCGACTGGCGGGCCGTCGACCGACGAACAGTGCCCGCCCGCTCGTGGCGGTATGGGCACCGTTCATCGGAACGCGGGTGCTCGGCCGCCATCGCTCGTGACCGGTCTGCACCAGACCGTCGCGACCACCGATCGGATGACCACCAATCGGGTTCAGTCAGCTACGCAGGGTCGCTCCGGTCACCCGGGCGGCCTCGGCGACCGCCGCGTCCCGCGCCGTGTTCGCCTCGTCGGCCGTGAGCGTGCGGTCCCCCGCCCGCAGCCGTAGGCCGAAGGCGAGCGACCGTTTTCCGCCGCCGATCTGGGACCCTTCGTAGACGTCGAACAGAGTCAGTGTCTCGAGCAGGTCACCGGCGCCCGACCGCAACGCCTCGGTGACCCGGGCCACGGTGACCTCCGCCGCGACGACGAGCGCGATGTCGCGATCAGCGGGCGGATAGGTGGACACCACGGGCGCGGTCACCGGCGGACGCCTCGACGCGATCTCGACCAGCGCGTCGAGATCAAGCTCCATCGCGCAGGTCCGGGCCGGCAGGCCGTAGGCAGCGATCACCCGGGGATGCAGTTCCCCGGCGTACCCGATGATGCGGCCGGCGGACGGACCTACCGCGACCGGACCCACCGCGGCCGGATCGGCCACCGTCAGCCGCGCGCACCGGCCGGGGTGCCACGGCATCACCGTGTCCGCCGCCACCGCCACGTCCAGACCGGTCGCACCCGCTACGGTGTGCGCGGCTGCGACCGCGTCCTGCCAGCTCACCGGTTGCCCCGGTCCCCACCAGCCGGCCGGTTCCCGCAGGCCGGTCAGGACGACGGCCACCAGCCTGGGCTGGTCGGGCAGGGCTGCGTTCAGCGCGGCGATCTCGTCGTCACCCGGCCGGTGGTCGACCGCGGGCGTCGGCGGCGTGGCGGCGGCAACCGACCGGAACACCAACCCCGTCTCGAACAAGGCCAGGTTGGGCTGGCCCCGGCCGATGTTGCGAACGGCCGCGGCGAAGAGTCCGGGTAGCAGGGTGGTGCGCAGGTTGGCGGCGTCCTCGGCGATCGGGTTTGCGATCCGGACCACCGCGGCGCGCGGGTCGTCCTCGTCGAGCCCGAGCCTGGCCGGCGTGTCATCACTGACGAAGGGGACGGTGAGGACCTCGATGTAGCCCTGGCTGGCGAGGGCCGCGTCGACCGCACGGCGCAGCCGCTGGCCCTGAGTCAGGCCCCGGCCGGCGGGCAGCCGCGGGAGCGTCACCGCAATGGTGTCGTAGCCCTCCAGCCGGATGACCTCCTCGACGAGGTCCGCGGGCCGGGTGAGGTCACCCCGCCAGGACGGTGGGGTGACCTCAAGCAGCTCCGTGTGCCCACCATCGAGACCATCGAGACCGTCCGGGCGATCCGGGCCGGGAACCTCAGCGACCAGACAACCGACCTCGACCAGCCGCCGCCGGACGACATCGGACGGGTAGGGACGGCCGCCGAGCCGGGCGGTCTCGCCGACGGGGAACAGGATGGTCGGCGCCGGCCGCCGATGGTCGATGTCGGTCACCCCGGCCTCGGCCGTAGCGCCGGCGAGCTCGGTGAGGAGCCGGACCGCGGTCTGCGCGGCCACCGGCGCGAGCGCCGGATCGACGCCACGTTCGAACCGGCGGGACGCCTCCGAGCTGAGCTGGTGGCGTCGGGCCGTGCGGGCGACCGCAATCGGGTCGAAATGGGCCGCCTCAATCAGGATCTCGGTGGTGTCGGCCGAGATCTCGGTGGACGCGCCACCCATCACTCCGGCCAATGCCACCGCCCCGGAGTCGTCCGCGATCACGAGATCTTCGGGGTCGAGTTCGCGTTTGACACCGTCGAGGGTGACCAGCCGTTCGCCCTCGCGGGCCCGGCGGACCACGATCGGGCCGGACAGCTTCGCCCGGTCGAAGGCGTGCAGCGGCTGCCCCAGCCCCAACATGATCACATTGGTGATGTCCACCGGCACCGAGACCGGCCGCATGCCCGAGAGCGTGAGGCGGCGGGCAAGCCGCAACGGCGTCTGCGCACCCGGGGAGACCCCGCGCACGACCCGGGCGACGTAGCGGGTACAGGCATCGGGGTCCGCCACCACGACCGGGTACCCGACCGTGGCCGGTACGCCACTGCGCTCACCAGCGCCGACGCCGGCGCCGCTGCGGTCATGACCGCCGGCGTCGGTGCCACCGGCAACCACAGCGGCAGGATCATGGAACGTCAGCCCGAACGCGGTCGCCACCTCCCGGGCGATCCCGCGGACCGACAGGCCGTAACCCCGGTCCGGGGTGACAGCTATGTCAAGGACGTCGTCGGCGAGATCCAGCAGCTCGGCGACGTCCACGCCCAGCGGGGTGTCAGGCGGCAGCACCAGGATGCCGTCATGATCGTCGCCGATGCCCAGCTCATGGAGCGAACAGATCATCCCGTCGCTGATCTTCCCATAGGTCTTACGCGAGGTGATGGTGAAGCCGCCTGGCAGCACCGCGCCGGGCAACGCCACCGCCACCCGGTCGCCGACCTCGAAGTTGAACGCCCCGCAGATCACCCCGCGGGTACCGGTCTGCGACACCGCGACATCCACCCAGCGCACGTTTTTCTTCTTGGTCTCGACGACCTCGATCGAGACGACCTCGCCGACGACGACACCGGCGAGGTCGTGACCGACGGACTCGACGGACTCCACCTCGAAACCGGCCCTGATCAGCGCCTCGGCGACCGCCTTCGCCGGTGGCAGGCCGTCGACGGCCTCCCGCAGCCACGACATGAGAATTTTCATGGTCAACTCACCGTCCCGAACAGCCGACCGAAACGGATGTCACCGTCGACGAAGTCGCGGATCTCATGGACGTTGTGGCGGATCATCGCGGCACGTTCCAAACCCATTCCGAATGCGAACCCGCTGTAGCGGGACGGGTCAACGCCGCAGGCGACGAGCACGTTCGGGTCGACCATCCCGCAGCCGCCGATCTCGATCCAGCCCTCGTCGGAGCACACCCGGCACGGCTGGCGGGCCGCCTCGCCACGGCAGGCGAAGCAGGCGACATCGAGCTCCGCCGACGGCTCGGTGAACGGGAAGTAGTGCGGCCGCAGTCGCGTCGACAGACCCGAACCGAACAGGGCCTGCGCGAACACATCCAGCGTGCCCCGCAGGTCGGCCATGGTGATGCCCTCATCGACCGCAAGGCCCTCGAGCTGACCGAATACGGGCGAGTGCGTGGCGTCGACGGCATCGTTGCGATACGTCCGTCCCGGACACACGACGTATACCGGCAGCGGACGCGACAGCAGCGCGCGGATCTGCACCGGCGAGGTATGCGTGCGCAACAGCAGCCCGCTGCCCATCGGGTCGACGTAAAGGGTGTCATGAGAACTGCGCGCAGGATGATCGGGGCCGAGGTTCAGCGCCTCGAAGTTGAACCAGTCGTGCTCGACCTCGGGCCCCTCGGCGACCTCGTAACCCATCGCCACGAATACGTCCACCAGGTAGTCGGACAGCTTCGTGATCGGATGCCGCGCTCCCAGCGGAGCGCGGTTCACCGGGACGGTGACGTCGACCCGCTCCTCGACGAGGACCCAGGCGTCCCGCTCGGCGGTGAGCTCGGCGAGCCGTGTCTCGTACAGTGCCCGAACGGAGGCTGCGGCATCGTTGTGCCGGCGCCCGGCCGCGGCACGGTCCGCCTGCGCCAAGGCGCCGAGCACCCGGCGCGCCAGCGCCAGCGGAGCGGAGCGGCCATCCACATGCGAGGTGCGGACGGCGGCGAGCTCGTCGAGATCGCCTGCGGCGGCGATCGCCTCGGACGCCTGCGCGCACATCCTGGCGAGCCGGTCGGGATCGAGCTGGTCCGGACCGGTCGGGCCGCGGTCGGTCGGGCCGCGGTCGGTCGGGCCGCGGTCGGTCGGGCCGCGGTCAGCATGGTTCGAGTCAGCGCTCGGTGGGGACGGGGACACGCTGGTCATCCTCATTGAGGTCGTTGATGGTCGAACCGACCATCAGGTGGGATCCCGACCGGTACCCGCCACAAACGGGCGGACACGCAGACCGGGTGCGGATGCGGGCCGGGGCGCCCACCGGGTTGCGACTTCGCTCCAGGTGATCAAACTCCAGATGATCAGAATCCTGGCGATCAGGCCTCAGGCGAAGACGGGTGCGCCGGCGGGCACCACGAATCGAAACTCGGCGCCACCACCCGGCGCCCGCCCAACCATGATCGTCCCGCCATGCGCCTCGATGAGCGCCCTGGCGATGTAGAGCCCGAGTCCTGTTCCGTTACCGCGGGTCGCGCCGCGCCAGAACTTCGCGAAAACCCGGGACGCACTCGCCTCGGGCACACCCTCGCCCTCGTCCGCCACGGTCACCTCGGCCCCGGTCGGCGTGCCGCGCATGACGATGGTGACGGTACCCGCACCGTGGCGCAGCGCGTTGTCGACAAGATTGTGCAGCACCTGTTCGATCTTGTCGGAGTCCAGCCACATCTCCGGCAGTTTACCGTCAGTGAACACCGCGAACCGGTCATGAGTGGCCTCCCCGGCCGCGACCTTGCCGTCCACGACCCGGCGCAGCGTCAGATCGAGATCCACGATCTGCTTGCGCATCTGGATCCGACCGGAATCGATGCGCGACACATCGAGCACCTCGGCGAGCAGTCGGGTGACCCGGTCCGCATCGGTGTTGACGGTGTTGAGCATGAGCTTCTTCTGCTCTTCGGTGAACCGGTCCCACTTCGCCAACAGCGTGGCCGTGAACCCCTTCACGCTCGTCAGCGGTGACCGCAGTTCGTGCGCGACCGTGGACACCAGGTCGGCGCGGTTGCGCTCCAGCCGCTCCCGACTTGCCGTGTCCCGCAGGGACAACGCAACCTGCACCAGCTGTCCCTCGACGCGGACATAACGGACAGTCACGTTAAGATCACGTTCACACTGGGAGCCGGCGAACGTGAGTCGACGCTCGGGCTGACCGGTCACCCGCGGCAGGTTGCGGCTCACCCGCGAACACTCCCACCAGTCGTTGCCCCGCTCGTCGAGCAATGGCAGGACGTCGGTGAGCTGACGGCCCACAGCGGTGGTCGCCGCGACACCGGTGATCTTGACGGCTGCGGCGTTGAACACCTGCACCCGCCCGTCCGCGTCCACCACCACGATCCCGTCCGGGAGATCGTCCCAGGACACCGGTGGCACGGTGGGTGCCTCGTGGCACGGCATCCCATCCGCCCGCTGCCCGGGACCGGTCAGTAGCTCCCCGTCCGCCGGTGGATTGCGAGCTTGGTCGGGAGCCGACGTGACCGTGTGTGTCACAGCCGTCCACCTCCCCCGGCGCCTGGAGCGCCGGACCCGAACCTCGCCTGTGCGCGCGCTGACGCGTACAGGCAGATCGCCGTCGCCACCGCAAGATTCAGCGACTCGGCCTGACCGTACACCGGCACCCGAAGTGCCGCGTCCGCGGACACCACGCCGGCACGGGGGAGACCATGTGCCTCGTTACCGAACAACCACGCGGTGGGCACGTCGAGTTCCCCCGCGTCCGCCGCGGCGTCGAGATCCCGCGGCGCGAGCGGGCTCGTCGCCACGATGCGGCAGCCGTGGTCCCGCAGCTGGCGGACCGCGTCATCGAGACCGATGTCGGTCACCACCGGTAGGTGAAAGATGCTGCCCGCGGACGC
>NZ_CAUVXG010000045.1:20064-24000 GCF_963555885.1 Protofrankia sp. Cr2 | reverse complement strand
GGCGTCCGCGGATCTGATGATCGTCCCGGCATTGCCCGGATCGCGAGTGTCGAGGCAGATCGCCACCAGCCGGGGTTGGTCGAGGTCTGCGACCCGGTGGCCTGGGCAGTCAGCCAGCCCAACCACGCCCTGAGGCGTCACTGTCTCGGACAGTGACGCCACTGCGTCATCCGATATGATCCGCACCGGTATCCCCGCTCCGTCTACAAGGGCCGCGTACCTGCTCATCGCCGACGAACCAACGAAGATCTCGTGCAGTGCCCCGACCGCGAGCCCCGCTGTGACCGCCTGGGGCCCCTCAACCAGAAACTGACCGCGGAGGCGACGGGTCGCCGGGCGGCGCAGACGCCGCGCGTCGAGAACCCGCGACGAGCGCGGGCCAGCCGGGTCAGGGACCACCGACATCAATTCGGATACGGGTACCGTCCGACGCGATCGATCAGGCGGCCGACGTCTCCGCCGGACTGACCGGCGGCGCCGTCGGCAGGGCAGCGCGGGCGACCTCGACGAGCGCGGTGAACGCGGCCGGGTCCGTCACCGCGAGATCGGCGAGGATCTTGCGGTCGACGTCCACCTCGGCCAGCCGCAGCCCCTGGATGAACCGGTTGTAGGTCATCCCGTTCGCCCGCGCGGCAGCGTTGATCCTGGCTATCCACAGCTGCCGGAAGTCGCCCTTGCGAGCTCGCCGGTCACGGTAGGAGTAGGCCATCGAGTGCAGGACCTGCTCCTTGGCCTTGCGGTACAGCCGAGAGCGCTGCCCCCGGTACCCGCTGGACTGCTCGAGCACCGTCCGGCGTTTCTTCTGGGCGTTGACCGCCCGCTTGACCCTTGCCATGAGGGGGAAACTCTCCTTCAGTCGTGCCTGTCGGCACCGCGTTGCACCGCTCCCAACCGGTGGGAGCGGTTCGAGGGCGAGCGGTGGTCAGCGCGCCAGCAGCTTCTTGATACGTCCCTCGTCCGCCGGGCTGAGCGTCACCTCGTTGTACAGCCGCCGGGTACGCCGGCTGGACTTGTGTTCCAGCAGGTGGTTGCGGTTGGTCCGGCGGCGCATCACCTTGCCTGTTCCGGTGATTCTGAACCGCTTGGACGCGCCGGTGTGGGTCTTCATCTTGGGCATCTGGAGATCCTGCAATCAGTGGTGGTCGTCAACGGCATGCTGGTCAGACCAGTCCGGCCGGCTCTGGCGCACGCTGAGGTCGGGACCCCTTGTGCGGTGCCATCACCATGGTCATGTTCCGGCCATCCTGCTTGGGCTGAGCCTCGACGTAACCGAGCTCCGCGACATCGCTCGACAATCGTTGCAGAAGCCGGATGCCGAGCTCGGGCCGGGACTGCTCCCGTCCGCGGAACATAATCGTAATCTTGACTTTGTCGCCGGCCCGCAGGAACCGGACCACGTGACCCTTCTTGGTCTCGTAGTCGTGCGGATCGATCTTCGGCCGAAGCTTCATTTCCTTGATTACCGTCTGGACCTGGTTCTTACGAGCCTCACGACGCTTCTGGTCGGACTCGTACTTGAACTTCCCATAGTCCATGAGCTTGCAGACCGGCGGGCGGGCCGTCGGAGCGACCTCAACCAGGTCGAGATCGGCCTCCTGGGCCAGCCGCATAGCCTCGGCAATGGCCACAATGCCGATCTGCTCGCCTTCGGGCCCAACCAGGCGCACCTCGGGCACCCTGATCCGGTCGTTAATACGTGACTCTGCGCTGATGTGGTTCCCTCCGTGGACTCGACGCGCGGGCATGACCTGCCGCTGCGGAGCCCTGCACCCAGCGAGACTGGGCACCCGGCCGATACGCCGTCACACAACGGCTCGGCCGACCGGCGACCCGGCCGCCGAAGTTGCGACGTCGGGTGGGAGGCAAGCCTCCGCTTGGCCTTGTCACTACTGGAAGGAATCGCTACGAGACTCCGGCCCGGGTGACAAGCGGTCGACCCACAGCCTAGCAGAGCGGGCCGGATGCGACGATCAGTTGACCGTGGGATATGGAGTCCCTGCCGATCGGGCCCAACGGCCCGCAAGGGGTACTCCATCCAAAAGCGGTCAATCCGCCACGCGCGCATCGGCCGATATCCGTCGGACAGGCATCAGAGCGCGGCGATCCGCTCCAACAACTCACCGTCGACGGTAGCCATCGCCGGTCCGGCGATGTCGAGCACGACCGCGCTGTGGCCGTCGCGCACGGCCTGGGCACACAGGGCATGACCGGGCACTGCGACCGGCCTGGCCGCCCGGCGCCACCGGGCCAGCGTGTCGACACCGCTGAACGCCGGAATCGCGGTGGCGCCGGAGGGCACCCAGAGCGTCACCAGAACCATCTCGGACGCCTTGTCTGCGCCGGTGAGGGCATCGGCATCGGTCAGTCGGGCCTCGATCGCGACGAACACCCGAGCCCGGGCCAGCGCGGTCGCGACCGACTGCTCGTCCCCGGCATCCAGTGCGGCGCGCAACGCACCGTCCGCACCACCGTGATCACCCTGCCCGGATGGCGTCAGCAACTCCCGCTTCACCGGTCGACCCTATTGCCCCCGGACCGACTTCACGCCGGAAGGCGATCAACCGGAGGCTGCCAACCGGAGGCTGCGTCCACGGCGGCAGCGAGCTCGCCGAAGGCCGCCCTGGTGCGGCGACGCAGGCCCGACCAGGTGAACGGGACGCCGTCGACCAGCGCCGGATCGAACGGGACGACGACAACGGCCCCCGCCCGATCGGAGAGCCGTGCCAGGCGACGGCGGGCCCGGGCCGACCAGCGGATCGGGACGGTCTCCACTACCGCGACCACCAGCGAGCCGTCAGCTCCACTCCATGCGGTGCCGGCGACATCGGGGCCGGCGAGTGTCACCAGGACGTCGTCTGCAGCCGAAAGATCAACAAGGTCGGCCCGCGTCGCCACCACGACCGTGTCGGCGCGGGACGACGCAGCCGCGGGCAGCGGCTGATCCCAGCCTGGAGGTCCGTCGACCAGCACCACCTCATACCAGACCGCCAACACGTCCTGGGCACGGCCGGCCTGCTCGGCACACACGTCCACCGCGATGACCCGGTCGCGGCGGGACGCAGCGAGAGCCATCCCGAGACCGGCCGCGGCCATGCGTCCAGCACCACCACTGAACCCGCCGACATGCACCCGTAGACAATTGACCATCGCAGTGGCGGGGTCGGCGCCGGTCGAACCGTCGGCCGCCACGGTCTCCGGGATCTCCCCAGCTTCCGGCAACGCGACATCAGGCCAGGTGAGCTCCGGCGACAACGTCTCCGGGGAGCCCGCGGGCACTGGATCAGCCGCCGGTATGTCCACGGCTGCTATGTCCACGGCCGGCAGGAAGAGCCCCACGTCCGGGGTCCAGCCAGCCAATGCCGGTGCCGGCACCAGCAGTCGTGGCTGGTCCGGCCGTGGCTGGTCCGGCCGTGGCTGGTCCGGCCGTGGCTGGTCCGGCCGTGGCTGGCCTGGCCGTGGCTGGCCTGGCCGTGGCTGGCCTGGTCGGGCCGGCGTCGCGAGCGGAGCCGGAGCGCGCGTGCCGATCCGTGACCGGCCGGGTCGCCGGCTCACGGTCGCCTCGCGGTCGTCATCCTCGCCGGGCATGCGCAGACCGAGCAGGGACACGGGCCGCGCGTCACCGACATCCGCCGCGAACACCGCGCCGGGTCGCAACTGCCGACCATCACCGGTGTTCTGAACCTCGCCGGTTTCCCGCTGTGCACCCGGCCGGTCACCGTTCTCGTCCGGCCCTCGCGCCGTCATTGCGCCCACCACCGCCTCCCGTCCCCACGGGGACCCCGCCATGTGCGACCGGGGTCTACCGCCGGAACTTGGTGGCCACCTGATTGATCAGGGCCTCCGGCGGCGCTGAGTACACGGTATGCGGTAGCCATTACGGACAAGAGTCCCCGTCACCGAACAGAGTTACAAGGTTGGCCTGAATCGACCATCCGG
>NZ_CAUVXG010000045.1:16784-19903 GCF_963555885.1 Protofrankia sp. Cr2 | reverse complement strand
CCCGCAGGACAGTCGCGGTCGTCAGCGCGGCGAAAGCGGCTTCCCGGCCCTTGTCCTCGCCGGAGGAGGGCAGACCCGCGCGATCCCGCGCCTGCTCGACCGTGTCACAGGTCAGGACGCCGAACCCGACCGGGACACCGGTATCGAGAGCCACCCGGGTGAGCCCGGCGGTCACCGACTGGCAGACGTAGTCGAAGTGCGGGGTCCCGCCGCGGATCACCACTCCCAACGCCACCACCGCGTCATGGTCGGCGGCGAGCGCCGCGGCGACGACGGGGAGTTCCACCGCGCCGGGCACCCGGACCACCGTCGGCGAGGCGACGCCGGCGTCCTTGGCGGCCCGCAGCGCCCCGTCCAGCAGGGCATCGGCGATCTCGCTGTGCCACCGGGCCGCCACCACAGCCAGCCGCAGACCGGCGCCGTGGGGGACGGACCCAGCCGGCGAGCCCGTGCCGCTCACGCCGACTCCCCCGGACACGCGTCCGCCATCAGTGCTGCCAGGACTGCGGCCTCCGGGCGCGCGATCTGACGATCGTCGCGCACCCTTTGGCCCTCCAGCAGGTCGGTGTCCACGGGTCCCTTCGGCGGGACACGATGATGCGGCACATCGGCACGGGCACCCACCGCCGTGAGCGGACCTGGCAAACCCGGCAGATCGTGTCCCATCCGGTCCCTTTTGGTCGTGAGGTAGCCCAGGTTCTCGGGGGTGAAGGTCACCGGGAGTCCCACCCGCTCGACGATCTCCAGACCATAGCCCTCCAGCCCGGCCCTTTTGGTCGGGTTGTTGGACAGCAGACGCATCGCCCGGACACCGATGTCGACCAGGATCTGGGCACCTGTGCCGTAGTCACGGGCGTCGGCGGGCAGGCCGAGCGCGAGGTTGGCGTCCACGGTGTCGTGCCCGGCGTCCTGCAACTCGTAGGCACGAAGCTTGTGGCCCAGGCCGATACCACGGCCCTCGTGGCCTCGCATGTAGAGCACCACCCCCCTGTCCTCAAGGGAGATCATGCGCAGCGCGGCGTCGAGCTGAGTTCCGCAGTCGCAGCGCCGTGAGCCGAAGACGTCACCGGTGAGGCACTCGCTGTGCACCCGCACCAGGACATCGCGGCCGTCAGCGATGTCGCCCTTGACCAGGGCCACGTGCTCGGTGCCATCGATGATGCTGCGATAGCACAACGCCCGGAATTGTCCGTGCCGGGTCGGGATGGTCGCCTCGGCGACCCGCTCGACATGCCGTTCGCTGCGGCGCCGGTATGCCACCATATCTGCGATCGAGATGATCAAAAGACTGTGTTCGGCGGCGAACCGCATCAGTTCCGGCAACCGGGCCATGGTCCCGTCGTCGTTGACGATCTCACAGATGACCCCGGCCGGACGCAACCCCGCCATCCGGGCCAGATCCACCGCCGCCTCGGTGTGGCCGGGGCGGCGCAGGACCCCACCAGCCTTCGCCCGCAACGGGAAGATGTGGCCGGGCCTGGTGATGTCGGCGGCGGTGGTCCCAGGATCGGCCAGCAGTCCGATCGTGTGGGCCCGGTCAGCGGCTGAAATGCCGGTCGTCACCCCGTCGCGGGCGTCGACGGAGACGGTGAACGCCGTGCCCATCCGCTCGGTGTTGTGCGGGACCATCTGATCGAGAGCCAGCCGATCCAGGTCGGCACCGGCCATCGGCACGCAGATCACACCGGATGTGTAGCGGATCGTGAACGCCAGCAGCTCCGGCGTGGCCAGCTCGGCCGCAAAGATAAGGTCGCCTTCGTTCTCGCGGTCGGCGTCGTCGACGACGATGACAGGCCGGCCGGCCGCGATCTGGGCCACCGCGTCGTCAATGGAGGCCAGGCGGGTGTCGCCGGCTGTCCGGGGTCCGGTCATGACGGTTGTCCGTTCCCGTTCGCAATCGTGGGGGTGAGGGTGGCGGTTGCCGCGGGGCTCACGATGCGACCCGCGCCGGCCATGTCACCGACGGCGACGAGTTTCTCGATGTACTTCGCCAGGACGTCGACCTCGAGGTTCACCCGGTCCCCCACCACTCGACGGCCAAGGGTCGTCGTCCGCAACGTCGTGGGAATCAGGCTCACGGTGAATGAGGCCGGGGATGATCCTGCCGTCGACGTCGACGCGGTCACGTCCACCACCGTCAGGCTGACGCCGTCCACGGTGATGGACCCCTTCTCGACGAGATAGCGGTCCAGCCCCGGCGGCAGGCTGATTCGCACGAGCTCCCAGTGGGTCTCCCGCCGACGGTCGAGCACCACGCCGACGCCGTCGACATGCCCCTGCACGAGATGGCCGCCGAGGCGGTCGGCCAGACGCACGGCGCGTTCCAGGTTGACGGCGTCCCCGACGGACAGGCCGGCGAGAGCCGAACGGTTGAGGGTCTCCTGCATGACGTCAGCGACGAACGCCTGCCCACCATCATGGGAAACCCAACTGGTGACGGTCAGGCAGACCCCGTTGACCGCAATGGACGCGCCCTCGCTGATGTCCGCAAGGACGGTGGTGGCGCCGATGACAAGTCGAGCCGAGGCGGGAAGCGGCTCGACGGCCGCGACGACACCGAGTTCCTCGACGATTCCGGTGAACATTACTGGCGTGCCCCCTTGTGTCGGCACCACGTCCGAGACAGGGGTGAGCACGCGGGACGTCACCGGCGCATGGGCGCCGGACGGACCGTAGGCGACAGTGAGAACCGCCGGACGGCACACGCCCGCGCGCGTCCTCCCATCCGGACTTTCACCGTCGGTCCCGGAATTTCACCGGGTCCACCGGCCGCTGGCTGCGGACGGGTCGCGGACTGTCACCGCCGGCTCGGAGTTTCACCGACCCCGGAGCGCGCGTGCTACTGCAACTACCTGTCCGAGTCTTGCACATGAAAGCCGCATGGGCGCGGGAACGCCCGGCCTGCGCATCGGATGATGCCGCTGGCACCGATGCCCGAGCGGCGCCCGATCCGCTCGGGGTCGCTCACCATTGACATGGCGGTCAGGCCGTCGGCACGCCGGGTGCGACCAGCCGCGGGGATGCCGCCAGCGCCTGCGCGCGCAGTGACTCGACCGCCGCCGCCGGGTCCTGCGCACCGTAGACAGCGGTACCGGCGACGAAGACGTCAACCCCGGCAT
>NZ_CAUVXG010000045.1:15500-16355 GCF_963555885.1 Protofrankia sp. Cr2 | reverse complement strand
GCCCCTCGACCGCCAGCGCCGCTTGCGTGATCCGCCCGAAGTCGGCGGCAAGCAAGCTCGGGTAGATCTGCGCTGTCGCCACGCCTACGAGCGTATCGGCCGGCCATGCGACAGCGGAGGCGTAGGTGGTTTCGGTCGCCCCGATGACGATTTCCACCTACCGCATCCGCCGACCGTAGTCAGGTGTTAGGTGGTTTCGGTCGCCCCGATGACGATTTCCACCTACCGTAGTCAGCTTTCGTGGCTCACGGGCCGCCGCGGCGCAGGATGGCGAGGAACATCGCGTCGGTGCCGTGCTGGTGCGGCCACAGCTGCACGAACGGGCCATCGCCGAGACCGTCCACGTCTGGCAGGAAGGCCCGGGCGTCCAGAACGGATACATCGGTGCGCTGCCCGACCACATCCGTCACGACCTCGGTGGTCTCCGCCGGGTGCGGCGAACAGGTGACATACGCAACGACACCGCCGGGACGCACCAGGTCAAGTGCCCCGGCCACCAACTGCCGCTGCAGGCGGGACAGCACCACGACATCGGACGGCATGCGACGCCAGCGGGCCTCAGGCCGACGCCGCAGCGCCCCGAGGCCGGTACACGGGACATCTGCGAGCACCCGGTCGACGCTCCCCGGCCGCAGCGGCGGCCTACGGCCGTCCGCACGCACCACCGTCACGTTTGACCGGCCGGCCACTGCCTGGCTCACCAGCCTGGCACGGGTAGCCCGCGGTTCCAGCGCGATCAGCCGAGTCCCGGGCAGCAGCCCGGCGAGAAGGGCGGTCTTTCCGCCAGGGCCGGCGCACAGATCGACGCTCACCCCGACATCGGTCCCCACCGTCACCACCCGCGACAGCGCCGCC
>NZ_CAUVXG010000045.1:0-15208 GCF_963555885.1 Protofrankia sp. Cr2 | reverse complement strand
TGGGCGGTGACCATCGCGAGATGGCCGATCGGGTCGTCGTCGTAGCGGGGTGCGGCGAGCAGGGCCGCAAGGTCGCCACCGGTCTCATCCACCCGCGACGCGACCCGCCGCAGGACCGCGTTGGCGAACCGGACCGGCCGCTCACCACTGGTATAGCGAACCAGGTCGACCGTTGAGGCGACCGCCGCGCGGGTCGGCACCCTGGTGTACAGCAACTGGTAGACGCCGAGCCGCAGGGCGTCGCGCACCTTCGGGTCCACGGCGTCGACCGGCCGACTGGCAGCCGTCCCGAGCAGGACATCAAGGATACCGATGGCACGCAGCGTGCCGTAGGTCAACTCGGTGGCGAATCCTCGATCCCTGGCCGAGAGCCGGCGCTGAGCCATCAGGGCTGCCAACAGCAGGTTGGCGTATGCGCCACGCTCGTCGACCGCTCGCAGTACCTCCCACGCGAGCAGCCGCGCGGGATCGGCCGGGACGGCCCGTGGCGAGCGTGTCGGCGCCGGCGCCGGCGCCGGCGCCGGCGCGGCCCGGCCCGACGCGGCCCGGCCCGACGCCGACGCGGCGCGGCCCGACGTGCCGGATCCGGCGGCGGTGGCCCGTTTCACGCGAACCGTTCGCCGTCGGTCAACCGGGCGCCACGTGCCCAGGCACCGGCGGTCATGGACGGGCGTCCCTCGGGACGCACATCCCCCAGCAGGACGACCCCGCCGCCGGTTGTGACGGCGATCTCGCCGGCGCCGTCGCCGGCGCGCACGACGATCCGCCCAGGCGCCTGGGTCTGGGCCGTCGAGTCGTCCGACGTGGACAGCGGACGCACCGGGCCGAGCTTGATCCGATGATCGCGAAACGTCGTCCAGGCACCGGGTGCCGGCGTGGCCGCCCGGACCAGCCGATCGACGTGAAAGGCCGGCGCGGACCAGTCGATGCGCACATCGGCCACGGTCAGCTTGCGCGCGATCGACACACCTTCGCCCGGCTGCGGCCGGGCATGCAGGGACGCGTCGTCAATACCGTCCAACACCGCCGTGAGCAGCCGAGCGCCAGCGTCAGCCAGCCGCTCCAGTAGGTCACCGGCGGTGTCATGGGCGCCGATGGTCTCGGTGAGGGTCCCGTACACCGGACCGGTGTCAAGGTCTTCCTCAATCTGGAAGACCGACGCCCCGGTCACCTCGTCCCCGGCGAGCAGAGCATGCTGCACCGGGGCGGCCCCGCGCCACGCCGGCAGCAGTGAGAAATGCAGATTGATCCAGCCATACTTGGGGATGTCGAGGGCCGCCCGCGGGAGCAGCGCCCCATAGGCCACCACCGGACAGCACTCCGGTGCGATGTCAGCGAGGCGTGCAAGGAAGGCGGGATCGCGCGGGCGCTCAGGCGTCAGCACATCCACCGCGGCCTCCTGCGCGAGCGCCCGGACCGGCGAAGGGGCGACCTTTCGACCGCGACCGACCGGACGGTCAGGACGCGTCACCACGGCGACGACCTCATGTCGAGGAGAATCAAGCAGCGCCCGCAGGCTCGGCAGCGCGGCGGCCGGAGTACCGGCGAACACCAACCGCATCAGCGAGCGCGCCCGAACAGCGGATGCGGCGATGCCTTGACCACCGGCGCGGCCTGCCCGGCCCACTCCGCCTCGCGGATGGCTTTCATCGCCGCCTTCTTTGTGATCCGGTCCAGTCGGTCGATGAACAGCACCCCGTCCAGATGGTCGGTCTCGTGTTGGACGCAGCGTGACATCAGGCCGCTGCCCTCGATCGCGACAGGATCACCGTGGACGTTCTGGCCGACTGCCAGCACCCGGTCCGGTCGCTTCAGCTCGAACGCGATGCCGGGTAGCGAGAGGCAGCCCTCCTCGCCGTCCATCATCTCCTCGCTGAACGGCCCCAGCACAGGGTTGACCAGGTGCCCGACCTCACCGTCCACGTCAAAGGTGAACACCCGCAGTGAGACACCGAGCTGCGGCGCGGCCAGCCCGACCCCCTCCGCCTCGTGCATCGTGTCGGTGAGGTCTGCGACGAGCCGGCGAAGCTCCTTGTCAAACGTGGTGACCGGATCGGCCACCGTTCGCAACACCGGGTCTCCCAGCAGTCGGATCTCCCGCACCGTCACTGTCGCACCCCTTCCGGATACACATGTCGAGAGCGGGGGCCGTGGCGCCACACCCATGAAGAGAATCCATGCTACGGGCTGTCGCGGCAGCCCCGAGGGCGCGAAGGCACGACAGCACGACGACGAAAGCACTATGGTCCAAAACACTATGGTTGCACGCGTCCGGGCCTACCCGGATGCGGCGCCCGTCACAACAGGGTGATCGGGTCGAGTATGACCCGTACCGGCGCGGACCGACGGGCGTCGAGCACTCCGCGCGCGGCCTTAAGCGCAACGGCCAGCTGCTGGCCATCTGCCCTGGGGACCCGCACCAGAACACGTTCCCGCCGCTCCTCCCCGGCCCCGGACTCCCCGGCCCCGGACTGCCCGGCCGCGACCCTGCCGGCTGGCCTGCCCACCTCATCTAGAGGGCCGAAGGCGATGCGATCGTGGTTCTGTCGCATCGCCGGAGGCCGAAGTCCCCAGGTCTCCAGGGGAACCGGGCCGAGGAGATCGGCACCGGCCGGGAGCTCCGCGGCGGCGATCAGTTCGGCGACCGGACCGGCGGCGCCCTCGACAGCGGCGATCCGGGTCGCCGGCGGAAAGCCGAGAGCCGCGCGCTCGTCCTGCTCACGACGGATGAACCAACCCGGGTCCCACCGGGTCAGAGCCTGCACCACGGCCAGACCGATATCGGCGGTGACGACGATCCGGCCGCCGTCGGCGGCTGGTCGTGCCAGTGCCGCTGCCGCGCACCAACGCCGCAGAGTCTCCTCGGCGGCCCGCAGGTCCGCGCGGCCCAGGAGCGCCCAGGTGTCGAGCAACAGGACCGCGCCGTACCCGCCGTCGGCGAGCGGCTCGGCGCCGGGAGTGGCCACCACGAGTGCGGGCGTGGCCGTGACGCTCGCCAGCACACCGTCGCGGCCCGACGTGCGCACGGTGATGCCCGGAAACGCGCGGCCGAGTTCCTCGGCCGTCCGCCGGTCACCGACGACGGTTGCCCGCAACCGGGTGTCACCACAGGACGGACACCGCCACCCGGCTGCCCCCGCCGGCGGTTGGCTGGAGAGGTCGACGGCGGGGCGTCCGCACCAGGTACAGGCGGGTGGCCCGGCGCCGCTCGGACGCCCGAGCGAACCCTGGCAGTGGCCGCATCGGGCCGGGCGACGACAGCCCGCACAGGCCAGTGAAAGTTGGTACCCGCGCCGCGGCACCTGGACGAGCACCGGCGTGCCGGCGGCCAGCGCGTCGTGGGCCGCCCGCCAGGCAAGAGACGGCAGCCGCGCGGCCCGCGCCGCCGGATCCCTGGCCTCTTCAAAGTCCGAACCGGTGGCCTCCACCCGGGCGGCGGCGGCCCGTACCATCGGCCGCGGCGGGGTCAGCGCGCCGGCCCAGCCGACGCTGACCAGTGCCTGTGCGTCGGCCGACGGCGACCACCCTCCGATGAGCAGGCCCGACCGCTGCTGCCGAGAGCGCAACACGGCGACGTCGCGGGTGTGCGGGTAGGGAGAGCGCGGTTCGGCGTGCAGATCGTCCCCGTCGTCCCAGACGATGATCAGGCCGAGGTCGCGGACCGGCGCGAACACGGCGGCGCGGGTGCCCACCACGACCTGCACGGTCCCGCGGCTGACGGCCAGGAATCGGCGGTACCGTTCGGCCGGGCCGAGGTCGGCGCGCAGCGCGACACAGCCCGCCGCGCCGGGGACATCCCCCATTGCGGTCATGACACGGTCGATGTCCCGATGATCGGGCACGACGACCAGGGCACCCCGGTCGGATCGGACTGTGGCGGCCACGGCCGCGGTCACCATCGCCGGCCAGGACGGCCCGGGAAGTGCCCACCACACCGCTCGGGGGCTGCCACCGGCGGCCAGGTCGCCCAACAGCCGTTCGCCCTGGGGGTACTGCGACCAGGCGCCAGCAGGCACGTCAGCGGCAGGCACGTCAGTAACTGGCACGTCAGTAGCTGGCGGCGACTCCTTCTCCACCCGGGCGTGCCGGGGCGGGACGGCGAGACGGAGCACGTCGGTGAGGGTCCCGGCGTAGCGGTCGGCCACCGCCCGAGCCAGTTCCGCGATCTCAGGCGCGAGGATCGGCTCCGGCGACACCACGCGGGTCAGGAACGCGAGCGTGCCGGTGTGGTCCGACCGCTCGCACCGGCTCAGGATGAACCCGTCGACGAGCCGACCGGCGAAGCGGACCCGGACCCGCGCGCCGGGAACGGCTGCCTGCGCCCACTGCGCCGGCACCAGGTAGTCGAACAGCCGATCCAGGTGGGCAGGTGAGACGTCCACCGCGACCCTGGCGACCGGCAGGTCACCCGCCGGTTGCGGCGCACCCAGGCCGGTGGACCGCGCCGGACGCCGAGTCGTCCCGGCGCTCGCGGGTCGGCGGGACGGCTCGCCCGGCGCCGGTGGGCGGGATGCGCCGCCCGGCGCATCCCGCCCACTGCGAACGCCAGGCTGTTCGGGCATACCTCGTTTAGTATCAGGCGCCTCCGACAGATCCGGTGGCGCCTCGGAGCTACCCGCGGACGGCGGTCGCCAGGAGATCCGCGCGCGATGTCGACTCCCAGGTGAAGTCGATCTCCGGGCGGCCGAAGTGACCGTATGCGGCGGTCTGGGTATAGATGGGCCGCAGCAGATCCAGATCCCGGATGATCGCAGCTGGCCGCAGGTCGAAAACAGTGGTCACGGCATCCTGGATCTGCTCGTCGGGCACTGTGCCGGTCCCGAAGGTCTCGACGAACAGACCAACCGGTTGCGCCTTGCCGATGGCGTAGGCCACCTGGACCTCGCAGCGGCGGGCGAGCCCGGCCGCGACGACGTTCTTGGCGACCCAGCGCATCGCGTACGCGGCCGAGCGGTCGACCTTGGACGGGTCCTTGCCGGAGAAGGCGCCGCCGCCGTGCCGGGCCATCCCGCCATAGGTGTCCACGATGATCTTGCGTCCGGTGAGACCGGCGTCTCCCATGGGGCCGCCGACCTCGAACCTGCCGGTCGGGTTCACCAGCAGCCGGTACCCCTCGGTAGCGATCTCGAGTGCGGCCAGCTCCGGGGTGACGACGTATTCGGCGACGTCCGGCGCGAGCAGGGTGTCAAGATCGATGTCGGCCGCGTGCTGGGTGGACACGACCACGGTGTCCAGCCGAACCGGCCGACCGGCCGAGTACTCGATCGTGACCTGGGTCTTGCCGTCCGGACGCAGGTAGCCGACCTTTCCGTCCTTGCGCACGGCGGCCAGACTGCGGGCGAGCCGGTGCGCCAGTGCGATCGGCAACGGCATCAGCTCGGGAGTCTCGTCACAGGCGAAGCCGAACATCAGCCCTTGGTCGCCGGCGCCCTGCTTGTCCAGCTCGTCGTCGCTGGATCCGCCGACCCGGGTCTCGTGGGCGCTGTCGACACCCTGAGCGATATCGGGCGACTGCGAGCCGATCGACACGCTCACGCCACAGGACGCGCCGTCAAAGCCCTTCTTGGACGAGTCGTAACCGATCTCGAGAACGCGGTCCCGGACGACGGCCGCGATGTCCACATAGGTGTCCGTGGTGACCTCACCGGCGACGTGGACCTGACCAGTAGTGATCAGAGTCTCGACCGCGACCCGGCTGTATGGGTCATCCTTGATCATTGCATCGAGGATGGAGTCGCTGATCTGATCAGCGATCTTGTCCGGATGCCCCTCGGTAACGGACTCGGACGTAAACAGGCGCGTCGCCACGTTCTGACCCCCTGGGAGATCCAGTCGATTCCGGCGCAGTCTACCGACGGACACCGTCGGCAACAGCGATAACAGTGCCATCGAGCGGCGGGAGTCGGCTGACCACCAGGTCGAGCACGCGGTGCGAAAGAAGATCCTTGCTGGTCCGTTCGATCACCGTCTCAGTGCCGTCCGAGCCGAGCACCACGGCGGCGTTGTCCTCGACCTCGAAACCGAGGCCGTCACCGACCTGGTTGACCACGAGCAGGTCCGCTCCCTTGCGGGCGAGCTTCTCCCGGCCGAGGTCGAGCAGGTCGACCCCTGGCGCGCCGGTCTCCGCGGCGAAGCCGACGAGCACCTGACCGGGCCGGCGGGCGGCGACCAGCTCGGTCAGCACGTCCGGATTACGGACCAGGGTGACGGGCTGGGGATCACCGTCCGTTTTCTTGATCTTATGGGTCGCCCGGTTGACGGGCCGGAAATCCGCGACCGCAGCCGCCATGATGACCACGGCGGCCGCAGGCGCCTCCGCGTGCACGGCCGCCCGCAGCTGTGCGGTGGACACCACGCGAACGGTACGGGCTCCCGCGACCTCCGCAAGAGCCACGTTGGCCGCCACGACGACGACCTGCGCGCCCCGGGCGAGCGCCGCCCTGGCCAGCGCGTAGCCCTGCCGGCCGCTCGAGGAGTTGCCGAGGAAACGGACCGGATCCAGATGTTCGCGGGTACCACCAGCGCTGATCACAACCGTACGCCCGGTCAGGTCCGGTGCGAGCCCGTTGCGGGTCAGCACCGCCCGGGCCACCGACGCGATCTCCGCTGGTTCCGGGAGCCGGCCCGCTCCGGAGTCCGCGCCGGTCAGGCGGCCCACCGCCGGATCGATGACCACAGCGCCGCGGGCCCGGAGCGTCTCCACATTGGCCCGGGTCGCCGGATGCTCCCACATCTCGGTGTGCATGGCCGGCGCGAACACGACCGGACAGCGCGCCGTGAGCAGGGTGGCGGTCAGCAGGTCGTCGCAGCGTCCGGTCGCAGCGCGTGCGAGGAGGTCCGCCGTGGCCGGGACGACCAGGACGAGGTCGGCCTCGCGCCCCAGCCGTACGTGTGCCACCTGCGCGGCGTCGGTCCACACCTCGGTTGACACCGGATGGCCTGACAACGCGGCCCAGGTCGGCTCACCGACGAACCGCAACGCCGCGTCCGTCGGTACGACCCGTACGTCATGCCCGGTCTCGGTCAGCTGACGAAGCACCTCGACCGCCTTGTAGGCCGCGATCCCGCCGGCCACGCCCAGCACGATGCGGGGGCGTCGCGGACTCGCGCACGACCCGACCGGTTCGCCCGTCATCCCGTCATCCCGTCATCCCGACAGCACGATCAGAGCAGCGGACCCGGTCACTGCGGGCGATGCCTGGTCAGGAGACCGGTGGCAGCGGCTCGATGACGGTCTCATGCGTCAGCAGGCCGGCGTTGATCTCACGCAATGCGATCGACAGCGGCTTCTCCTGCGCGCTGGCCGTTTCCACCAGCGGTCCGACGTACTCCAGCAGGCCCTCACCCAGCTGCGAGTAGTAGGCGTTGATCTGGCGGGCCCGCTTGGCCGCGTAGATCACCAAGCTGTACTTGGAGTCGGTGGCTTCCAGGAGCTCGTCGATCGGCGGGTTGGTGATGCCTTCGGGCTGCGCGACAGTGCCGGACACGGTGTCCTTCCGGAAAACACAGGGGCTGTCAGCTCGTGGTGAGCCGCCAGCATGCTCGGGGTTGGCGGGAGCGGACGGGGAGCGGTTGGATCGTCATGAGCCCCGGTGTAGCGCGAACCCACGATCAACCCGCGAACTCACGATCAACCCACGATCAACCCACGACGCACCACAATATTGCCTCACAACAATATTGCCCTTCAGCGTAGAGCAGGCCCCGGCCTGTCGGCGCGCAGCCCCCCGGGTCGTCGCCGCCAACTCGTCCCCATCAACGCGTAGCCGTCAACTGGCAGCCATCAGGGACACCAGTCGCGCCGCCGCCGTCGTCACGTCGTCGTTGACCACGACCTCGTCGAACTCCGTTTCGGCGGCGAGCTCGATGCGCGCGCGGTCGAGCCGGCGTCTTATCACTTCCGGCGCCTCCGTGCCCCGATCGACCAGCCGGCGGACCAGTTCCTCCCAGGACGGTGGGGCGAGGAAGACGAACCGGGCGTCTGACATGCTCGAACGCACCTGGCGGGCGCCCTGCAGCTCGATCTCCAGCAGACAGGGTACCCCTGCGGCCAGCCGTTCCTCCAGCGGCGCGCGCGGCGTCCCGTACGCGTGACCCGCGAACATCGCATGCTCCAGAAGTTCACCGCTCTTGACCATCAACGCGAACTCCTCGGCGTCGACGAAGCGATACTCCACCCCGTCGGTCTCGCCCGGCCGGGGCGCGCGTGTCGTGCAGCTGACCGAGACCCAGACCTCAGGGTGGCGCCGGCGCACCGCGGCGACGACGGTCCCCTTCCCGACACCCGACGGACCGGACAGAACGGTGAGCCGCATCATCACACCCTAGACTCCGGGTGCTCTTCAATGCCGCCGGGCGTGCGACAAAACCAAGATCGCACACCCTTTGGCCAACCAGACTCTTCAAGGCCGCCGGGCGTGCGACAAAACCAAGATCGCACACCCTTTGGCCAACCGATCGGCTCGTTTCGCGCTGCCGAAGCCCGGCGGAACCCTGAACTCCTGTGCGCGGGCAAAGAAACAGTCGGTACGGCGGCCCGACGGCGCGAAGTTCTCGCCATTACCGAGACGCCGCACCGACCCACGACGGCCGAGGATGTGCGGCACAGACCTGCCGGACACTGGTAGTGATCAGGTTGCCGTGAACTCCTGAACCAGTGCGGCACGCTGTTTGGCACCAAGACCTCGCAGGCGACGGCTGTCGCTGATCGCGAGTCGTTCCATGATCTTCGTGGCACGGACACGACCGACGCCGGGCAGGGATTCGAGAACAGCGGCCACCTTCATCTTTCCAATGACCTCATCGGTGTCGGCTCTCTCAAGGACGGACGCGAGTGACACTTCCGCCTTCTTGAGCCGCTCCTTGAGTTCTGCACGCTGCTTACGCGCCAACCCAGCTTTCTCGAGGGCAGCAGCCCTCTGCTCGGGCGTCAGGGGCGGCAGGGGCACGGGTACGCCTCCTTCTTTCGGGTGATCGCGGCGCCGCGCAAACTAGCGAGTAACGGGCGTCTCGGTCCAGTCGGTAGCACGGGTACATCCTCGGACTATTGTCCACAAGACTGTGCCCGGATGTCCGGATGAATCGCGTTGCCCGCGCCGTACCGTTTGCTTTCGGTCGCTCGAGAACCCACCGTACCGGGCAGATCGCCTCGAGATGGCCCAATCGGGGCCTGTGTGACGTCACACCAGGTCAGCGGCACAGTGACGGTGTCAGCTACCGGTCACAAACCGAGCCGCGGCGGCCCGCGGATCGCTCGAGGCAATGATCGGACGCCCCACCACCAGAAGGTCGGAACCCGCCCGAAGGGCCGCGGCGGGCGTCGCGGTGCGCGCTTGATCGTCGACGTTCGCGCCCGCCGGCCGGACTCCGGGAGTGATAAGAGTCACATCGTTGCCGACCTCAGCGCGCACCGCCGACACTTCCTGCGGACTGCATACTACGGCCCGCGCGCCAGCGGCCACCGCCAGCACAGCAAGACGGCGAACAACGTCGGACGGCGGCCCGCCGAACCCGGACGAGGCGAGCTCGGCACCGCTCAGCGACGTCAGGACGGTGACCGCGGCGATCTCGACATCCGGCGCGGCATCGACCGCCGCCCGCACCATCGCAGCGCCGCCCGCGGCGTGCACCGTCACGTATCTGGGACCGAGACGGGCCACCGAACGCATCCCCCCGGCCACCGTGTGGGGGATGTCATGCAACTTGAGGTCGAGGAAGAGGCCGATCCTGTCCCGCGCAGCCGTGCCCGGCCCCGGCGCACCTCCGATCGCGTCCCACAGCGCGGTCACGATCGTCGGCCCCTCGCGGTAGAACAGTTCCAAGCCGACCTTCACCACGGCGACGTGGGGCGCCACCGCGCGGGCAAGGCGCAACGCCTGCGGCCCGTCGGGTACGTCCAGCGCGACCGCCACCGGGGGCCGCGACGTCCACGCGGCCAGCCGTGTCCCCGGCAACCCCGTCACCCCGTCACCCCGTCACCCCGTCAGCGTGTGAGACCGTCAGCCGGTCAGCCCAGGCGTCGTGGCCGGTGTGACCCGGCCGGTCGCGCCCTGTTCGTCCTGGGCGCCGTGGACCTCCCCGATGGCGTGGGCATCAGCGGGCCGGGCATCAGCGGGCTGCGAATCGGCGGGCTGGGCCACGTCAGCGAGCTGGAGGTCGGGGGAAAGGGTCCGCAACGGGGCACCGGTGACGTCAGTTACACCGGACCCATCCCGATCGGTCCATGCGGCGTGCAGATCCGCATGGAAGCTCTGCAACGGCATGACGCCGATCTCGCCGCGGACCAGGGCCTCGATCCCCTGCACGCAGGCGGCCGCGCCCTGGATCGTGGTGATGCAGGGCACGCCGATCACCACACACGCCGTTCGAATCTCGTATCCGTCCAGTCGCGGCCCCACCCCGCACGGCGTGTTGATCACAAGGTCGATCTGACCAGATGTGATCATATCAACACAGTCGATCAGATTGGCACTCGGCGTCGAGTGCTTTCCAAGCACAACTGCCTTCACTCCGTTGCGACGCAGCACCTCCGCGGTTCCCTCGGTGGCATAGATCACAAAACCGAGATCCGCGAGCCGCTTGATCGGAAAGATCATCGCACGTTTGTCACGGTTGGCCACGGAGACGAACACCCTGCCATAGGTGGGCAGCGAGGCGTAGGCCGCCGCCTGCGACTTCGCGTAGGCGGTGCCGAAGCCCGCGTCGATGCCCATGACCTCGCCGGTAGACTTCATCTCGGGTCCGAGTATGGTGTCCACCCCGCGCCCACCGGCATCCCGGAACCGGCCGAAGGGCAGCACCGCCTCCTTCACCGCGATGTGGGAATCCACCGGCAGCGTCGCGCCGTCGCCGCGGGGCGGCAGCAGCCCCTCCGCACGCAGTTGCGCGATGGTCGCACCGACCATCACTCGGGCCGCGGCCTTCGCCAGCGGCACCGCCGTCGCCTTCGACACGAACGGCACGGTGCGTGACGCCCTCGGGTTGGCCTCCAGGACGTACAGGACGTCGGACTGCAGCGCGTACTGGACGTTGAGCAGACCCCGCACCCCGACCCCCTGCGCGATCAGCCGGGTGGACTCCCGGATCCGCTCCAGGTCGGCGCGGCCCAGTGTGATCGGTGGCAGCGCGCAGGCCGAGTCCCCGGAGTGGACCCCCGCCTCCTCGATGTGCTCCATCACGCCACCGAGGTACAGATCCGTGCCGTCGTAGAGGGCGTCCACGTCGATCTCGACGGCATCGTCGAGGAACCGGTCGACCAACACCGGATGTTCAGGGGAGATCTCGGTCGCCCGCTCGATGTAGGTCCGCAGCATCTGGTCGTCGTAAACGATCTCCATCCCGCGCCCGCCGAGCACGTAGGACGGCCGTACCAGCACCGGATAACCGATCCGCTCCGCCACCGTCCGGGCCTCGGCATAGGACGTCGCCACCCCGTGCGGCGGTGAGGGCAGCCCGGCCCGAGCAAGCACCCGCCCGAACAGGCCGCGGTCCTCGGCCATGTGGATCGCGCGCGGGGGCGTCCCGACGATCGGGACGTCGGCGGCGGCGAGCGCCGCCGCGATACCCAGCGGAGTCTGACCGCCAAGCTGAACGATCACCCCGACCAGCGGGCCGGCCCGGCGCTCGGCGTGGACGACCTCCAGGACGTCCTCGACGGTGAGCGGCTCCACATAGAGCCGGTCGGCGGTGTCGTAGTCGGTGGACACCGTCTCCGGGTTACAGTTGATCATAATCGTCTCGTAGCCGGCGGCCGACAGCGCCATCACCGCGTGGCAGCAGGCGTAGTCGAACTCGATGCCCTGCCCGATCCGGTTCGGCCCGCTACCCAGAACAATCACCCGCGGCCGGTCGCCGACGGCGATCTCGGTCTCGGAATCGTAGGACGAATAGTGGTAGGGCGTGGCGGAGGCGAACTCGGCCGCGCAGGTGTCGACCGTCTTGTAGACCGGCCGGATACCGGCGCGGTGCCGGAACGTGCGGACCACGTCCTCCTTGGTCCCCAGAACCTCGGCGAGCTGTGCGTCGGAGAAACCCGCACGCTTGGCCCGCAGGATCCCCGCCGAGTCGCGGCTGATGGTCGCGGCGATCTCGTTGATGCCGGCGATCTGCTCGACGAACCAGCGATCGATGCCGGTGACCTCGGTGACCCGGGCCGGGTCAGCGCCGGCCCGCAGTGCCTGCTGGACCGTACGCAGCCGCCCGTCATGCGGAATGCGGGCCTGTTCCAGGAGCTCGTCTGCGTCCGCGGTCCCGCCGGCGAAGGAGAACACCGCGCTGGGCTGCTCCAGGGATCGTTGGGCCTTCTGCAGCGCCTCGGCGAAGCTACGCCCCATGCCCATGGCCTCACCGACCGACTTCATCGTGGTCGTCAGCGTCGGGTCCGCCCCGGGGAACTTCTCGAAGGCGAAGCGGGGCACCTTCACCACCACGTAGTCCAGCGCCGGTTCGAACGCCGCCGGTGTGGTGCGGGTGATGTCGTTGGGGATCTCGTCCAAGGTGTAACCGAGCGCGAGTTTCGCCGATATCTTCGCGATCGGGTATCCGGTGGCCTTCGAGGCCAGAGCCGACGACCGGGACACCCGGGGATTCATCTCGATCACGACGAGCCGCCCGGTGGCCGGGTCTACCGCGAACTGGATGTTGCAGCCGCCCGCGTCGACGCCCACCGCACGCATGACCGCGATGGCCATGTTCCGCATCTGTTGGTATTCGCGGTCGGTCAACGTCATCGCCGGCGCCACCGTCACCGAGTCGCCGGTGTGCACGCCCATCGGGTCGATGTTCTCGATCGAGCAGACCACGACCACGTTGTCGGCGCAGTCACGCATCAGCTCAAGCTCGAACTCCTTCCAGCCGAGGACGGACTCCTCGACGAGCACCTCCGAGGACGGGCTCGCGGCGATGCCGTCCGCGGCCATCCGGCGCAGTTCACCGGCGTCATGAGCGAAACCGCTGCCGGCGCCGCCGAGGGTGAAGCTCGGCCGCACCACGACCGGGTACTGGAATTCATCGGCGGCGTCGAGACACTGCTGCGGCGTCGTGCAGATGGCGCTGCGGGCGGTCTCACCACCAACCGACGCGACGATGTCCTTGAACGCCTGACGGTCCTCACCGGCACGGATCGCGTCGATGTTCGCGCCGATCAGGCGGATGCCGTACCGGTCGAGGACACCGGAGTCGTGCAGCGCGACCGCGGTGTTCAGCGCGGTCTGGCCACCCATCGTCGCGAGCAGCGCGTCGGGCCGCTCCCGGTCGATGATTTTGGTGACCATGTCAAGTGTGATCGGTTCGATGTAGGTGGCGTCCGCCAGATCCGGGTCGGTCATGATCGTGGCCGGATTGCTGTTGACCAGCACCACCCGCAGGCCTTCGGCACGCAACACCCGGCAGGCCTGGGTACCGGAGTAGTCGAACTCGCAGGCCTGACCGATGACGATCGGCCCTGATCCGATGACCAGGACGCTGCTCAGATCTTCTCGCCGCGGCATCAGCGCATGACCTCCCGTCGCAATCCCTGCGCGTACGCCTGCGCGGGTGTACCCGGCCCGCCGTGTCGCTCACGTGTGCTCACCGGAATGCCGCCATGAGATCGCGGAACCGTTCGAACAGATCGTGCGCGTCGTGGGGCCCAGGAGCCGCCTCAGGATGAAACTGGACGCTGAAAGCGGGTACATCCAGACATGCCAGACCCTCCACCACGCCGTCATTGAGCGCGACATGGCTGACCTCGACCGGCCCGTAGGGCGTCCGGGTGACGCGGTCACGCGGTGCCCGGACGGCAAAACCGTGGTTGTGGCTGGTCACCGCGATCCGGCCGGTCGCGGTGTCGGCAACCGGCTGGTTCACACCGCGGTGGCCGTAGGTCAGCTTGTAGGTCTCAAAGCCCAGCGCTCGGGCCAGCACCTGGTTGCCGAAGCAGATCCCGAAGATCGGAATTCCGGCGTCCAGCACCACGCGCACGGCCTCGACCGCGTAGTCCGCGGTCGAGGGATCTCCCGGGCCGTTGGACAGGAACACCCCGTCCGGGGCGAGGTTGAGCAACGCGGCGCCACCGGCGTGGGCCGGCAGGACGTGTGTCTGACAACCGAGCGCGGACAGCGCCAGCGGCGTCGACCGCTTCATGCCCAGATCGAGCGCGGCAACCCTGAACATGGGCACACCGGTCGCAGCCTGCACCACGTACGGCTCCCGCGTGCTGACCTCCGGTGCCAGATCCGCACCGGCCATCCGCGGGCTCGCGCGCACCGACGCCAACAGGATGTCCGCGTCCTGCGCGGCATCGGCGATACCGCACCGCATCACTCCACGTTCCCGCAGGTGGCGGGTGAGTGCCCGGGTGTCGACGCCGCTGATGCCCACCACGCCGGCGGCCACCAACGCGTCGTCCAGGGTCCGGCGCGAGCGCCAGCTGGAGGCGATCGGACTCGGATCGCGAACCACGAAGCCGGCCACATGGATCTTCGACGACTCGTCGTCCTCGTCGTTCATACCGGTGTTGCCGATATGCGGCGCGGTCATGACCACGATCTGGCGGTGGTAGGACGGATCGGTCAGCGTCTCCTGATACCCGGTCATGCCGGTAGCGAAGACGATCTCACCGAACGCCTCCCCCGACGCCCCGAACGCCTCCCCTGCGAAGCTGCGTCCGTCCTCGAGCATCAGGCGCACGGCCCGACTACCGGCCGCGGTCTGACCAGTGCCGTCCCACGCACGCTCCGACGACAGCTGCAGGGAGCCGGTGTCCGGCTCCGACCCGCCATGCCCCTGGGACCCTTCGGGCCGCTCGCTCCCGCCTGCGCTCACCACATCACCGGTTCGCTGCGGCGACCCGCTCCCTGCGTCCCCGTCCTCGTACCTCGGACGCGAACTCCGCTCGCTCCCGCCTGCGCTCACCAGGTGTCCTTCTTCATCTTTCGGACGACCTCCCCCAGTGGGGAGGTGAGGGGATCAACATGGGCGGGGTTGTGATACCCCGCGCTCTCCTTGCCAGTGCCGCCGGTACCGCCGGCGCTGGCGGGGCCGTCGGGACCGCCCGGCCCACCCCGTGGCCCGGGAGCGTCGGCCGTGCGCGGCGCGCGGGTGACGATCGGTATCGGTGCGGTACCCGCCCGGGGCATACCCGGTGGGGTGGCGGGACCGAGCACCGGCGGGCTGCCGCCCAGCGCGCCGGGCGAGCGGGCCGGTGGCACGCTGCCGGCCGGCGGCGGCC
>NZ_CAUVXG010000044.1:35128-42090 GCF_963555885.1 Protofrankia sp. Cr2 | reverse complement strand
GTGGGGCGGGGCGGGGCGTCTGGGCCGCCTGACCGGCCGCCCGCGGGCGCAGGCGCGACACCGCCCGGCCCATCGGCCGCGGCCTGGTGATCTCACCGTCGGTGGGTCCCGGTGCCGGCCCGATCAGGCCGTGCACCGCCCGGACCACCTTGGGCTGCCGCGCCCGGTCGTCCCCGCGTAGGCCGGTCTCCAGCTCGTGGACGCCCAACGACCAGGCCAGGACGATGATGCGCCCGGCGCCCGCGACCTTTCCGGCGTGCGCCCGCTCCAGCCGGGCGCCGCGGACGGCGTCCCGCGGAATCCAGAACGGCTCGCTGCCGGTGCGGTCCACCTGAATCCCACCCTCGAAGACGGTCACGTACGCGTCCGCGCGTCCACCGAGCCCGCGGGCTGTGATCCGGTCGAGCCAGTGTCCGGCGTCCACCGTCCCCAGGTAGAGACCCTTGAGCGGCGCGGCGAGAACGGTGCCGGTCTCGCCGGGAACCGGGGGCAGGTCGGGAAGGTCCTCCTCCTGCCGCTCGGCCCGACGGCGCCAGGTTCGGCGCATCCCGCCGACCGCGGCCACGAACAGCAACAGGCAGCCGAAGGCGAACAGCAGGTGCATGCCCAGACGGTCGGGACCTCGTTGCGGCGCCGCAGCCACGAAACCGTCGGCGGTGGCCACGAGCGAGGCGGTGAAGGTGAGATGGTCGGTCATACGATCTTCCCGTCGAGCACGGTGGGACGCCCCCGCAAGAACGTGGCCTGGACGCGTCCAGGCAGGTTGCGGCCGGCGTAGGGGGTGTTACGACTGCGGCTGGCACACGTGGCGGGATCCACCGTCCAGCGGGCCGCCGGATCGACCAGGACGACGTTCGCCGCGGCTCCCGCGGACAGCGCCCCGGCTGTGTCCCACGACCCGTACGTGCTCCGGGCACTGTGGCCTGCGGGCAGGCCGCCGATCCGACCGGGGGCGCCCGCCATCCGGTCGGCGAGCCCGGCCCAGTCCAGCAGTCCCGTCTCCACCATGGTCATGATCGCGATCGACAGTGCGGTCTCCAGACCGAGCATCCCGGGACGGGCGGCAGCCCACTCCGTCTCCTTGTCCTGCGGGGCGTGGGGGGCGTGATCGGTCGCGATGCAGTCGATTGTGCCGTCGGCGAGCCCGGCCCGCAGCGCCTCGACGTCGATGGCGGTCCGCAGCGGTGGGTTGACCTTGTACACCGGGTCGTAGGTGGTGGCCAGTTCGTCGGTGAGCAGCAGATGGTGCGGGGTGACCTCAGCCGTGACCCGCCAGCCCTTGGATTTCGCCCAACGCAGGATCTCCACCGAGCCCGCGGTCGAGACGTGACAGACATGCAGCCGCGAGCCGACATGGCCGGCCAGCAGCGCGTCCCGGGCGATGATCGCCTCCTCGGCCGCGGCCGGCCACCCGAGCAGACCGAGCCGTGCCGACACCGCACCCTCGTTCATCTGCGCGTCCTCGGTGAGCCGGGGCTCCTGGGCATGCTGAGCGATCACCCCGTCGAATGCCTTGACATACTCCAGCGCCCGGCGCATCAGCACCGCGTCGGACACGCAGTTGCCATCGTCGGAGAACACCCGCACCGCCGCCGCCGACGAGGCCATCGCGCCCAGTTCGGCGAGACGGGTACCGCGCAGCCCCTCGGTGACCGCGCCGACCGGGCGCACATCACAGTGCCCGGCGGCCTGGCCGAGCCGCCAGACCTGTTCCACCACGCCAGCGGTGTCCGCGACCGGCTCGGTGTTGGCCATCGCGAACACGGTGGTGAAACCGCCCAGTGCCGCAGCCCGGGTGCCTGAGGCGACGGTCTCGGCGTCCTCCCGGCCCGGTTCGCGCAGATGGGTGTGCAGGTCGACCAATCCGGGCAGGGCGATCAGGCCGTCCGCGTCGAGGACCTCGGCGCCGGGCGCGCACAGGCCCGGCCCGACTTCGACGATCACCGGACCGGCCAGGAGCATGTCGACCGCGGCGGCGCCCAGCGGCCGTACGCCGCGCAGGAGCCAGCGTCCGTCGCCGTTGTCCGAATCGAACGCGACGACGTCGGCGCGTTGCGTCATGAAGCGGCCTCCAAAGCGAACATCTTAGTGGTCGGCGGGGACCCGGTCACGCCACCTCCCTGGTGCCGCCCAGAAGCAGATACAGAACGGCCATCCGCACGCTTACACCGTTGGCGACCTGCTCGAACGCGGTCGAGCGGGTCGAGTCCGCCACATCCGATGCGATCTCCATGCCGCGCACCATCGGCCCCGGATGCATCACCAGCGCGGATGGCGGCATCGCCGCGAGCCGGTCGACGTCCAAGCCGTACCGGCGGGTGTATTCCCGCTCGGTGGGGAAGAACGCCGCCGTCATCCGCTCCCGCTGAACCCGCAGCATCATGACGACGTCACTCTTGGGCAGCACCGCGTCCAGATCGTAGGAGACCGTGACCGGCCACCGGTGCACCCCGACGGGCACCAAAGTGGGCGGAGCGACCACCGTCACAGCCGCTCCCAGGGTCGACAGCAGCCACATGTTGGACCGGGCCACCCGCGAGTGCAGGATATCGCCGACGATCGTGACGGACAGGCCGTCGAGACGGCCGAGGCGGCGCCGGATGGTGAACGCGTCGAGCAGAGCCTGGGTCGGATGCTCATGGGTTCCGTCCCCGGCATTGAGCACGCTGCCACGCACCCAGCCGGCGAGCCGGTGCGGAGCGCCGCTGGCCGGATGACGGCACACCACCGCGTCGGCGCCCATCGCCTCGAGGGTCAGCGCCGTGTCCTTGAGGCTTTCGCCCTTGGAGACACTCGATCCGCGGGCCGAGAAATTAATCACATCAGCGGACAGCCGTTTGGCTGCGACCTCGAACGACGTCCGGGTGCGGGTCGAATCCTCAAAGAACAGATTGACCACTGTCCGACCACGCAGAGTCGGCAGCTTCTTGACCGACCGGTCCGCGACAGTCGCCATGTACTCGGCGGTGTCGAGCACGAGCAGGGCATCGTCCCGGCTGAGATCTTCAGTGGACAGCAGATGGCGCATCACCCGGCCAACCGCCGCGGCACGTGTCGGCGGGCTCCGCCGCCGGCATCCGGTCGAGGATGGCGCCACCTCGCGCAGAACGAGCGGTTCATCGACCCGCCCCTTCCGAGACAATCATCACGGCGTCGCGGCCGTCGATTTCGGTGAGCCGGACCGCGACGGCCTCCTGGCGGGAGGTCGGCATGTTCTTGCCCACATAGTCGGCCCGGATCGGCAGTTCCCGGTGACCGCGGTCCACCAGGACCGCGAGCTGTACCACCCTGGGCCGGCCGAACGCGGCCAGCGCATCGAGAGCCGCCCGCACCGTGCGCCCGGAGTACAGGACGTCATCGACGAGAATCACCGTCCGGCCGTCGATCCCCCCGCCGGGAAGGTCGGTGACCTCGAGCGGACGGACCGCGCGAAACCGCAGGTCGTCACGGTGCATGGTCGGGTCGAGCGAACCCACCCCGAGTTCGACGCCTTCCACCGCGCGTACCCGGGCGGCGAGCCGGTGGGCAAGTGGCACCCCGCGGGTGGGTATCCCGAGAAGCACGACGCCGTTTCCGCCGGAGGTCTTCTCCAGGATCTGATGAGCCATCCGGGTGAGTATCCGGCCGATGTCGGCACCGGAGAGGACCGTACGGACGGCGCCATGGCCGGATGTCTCCGGACCGGATGAGGACCCGCCCGTGGCAGCTGTGGCCATGGCTATGTCCCTCCTTCCCCGCCTCACTGGACGGTCCTTAAAGGAGCGGTCCGGATGACGGTATCAGGCACCTCAGATTGTCACTGCAAGTTACATACTTGGAACCCGGCGCGTATGAACAGCTCTACGTGGGGAAGTTCCCACAGCCGTAGCGCCTAGTGCGATCGGAGTGCTACAGAAAGTGGTACAAAGAAAGTGTCAACACGACCCCCCTGGTGTCGAGCCACAACCGACCCGGGACTACTATGGGTAACCACCGGAGGCAAGAGCCCCGGTTCCAACTGATCGACCACGACGGGAGTGGGCACTCCGATGTCCGACTATGCGAAGGCGCTCGGTACTCGGCTGCGCGCAATACGCACCCAGCAGGGGCTCTCGCTTCATGGCGTCGAGGAGAAGTCGCACGGGCGGTGGAAGGCTGTCGTCGTGGGCTCCTACGAACGCGGAGACCGCGCCGTTACGGTGCAGCGCCTGTCAGAACTCGCCGAGTTCTACGGTGTCCCGGTGGGAGAACTCCTCCCCGAAGGTTCAACCGTGGCTCCCCTCGAGCAGTCGCCGCGCATCGTCCTCGACCTGGAGCGTCTTTCCCAGGTACCCAAGGAGCAGGGCGGCCCGCTCGCCCGGTACGCAGCGACCATTCAGAGCCAGCGCGGCGACTACAACGGCCGCGTACTCTCCATCCGCTACGAGGACCTGCGCTCCCTCGCCGTCATCTACGACACCTCACCGAGCAAACTCACCGAGCAGCTCGTGTCGTGGGGAGTTCTGAGCCCCGAGCAGGGCCAGGAAGCCGGCATCAGCGAGTCTGCCTGACCCGCGCACCCGCCAAAGGGCGCGCGATCATGCCTTTCGCGCGCGCCCGGCGGCGCTCCAGGGACAGCACCGCCAAAGGGCGCGCGATCATGCCTTTCGCGCGCCCGGCGGTGCTATGAGTACACGGTCGGTCCGGCGGGTATCGGGGGTTCCCGGCGGACCGACCTCAGAATCGATCTTTTTGATCGTGAATGGAACGTTCGCCCCGGCTCAGGGCGCCCGCGGACAGGACTGTCCGGCTATCCTCGGGCGCCCTTGAGGTCAAGCAGTCGTGCCAACAGGCCGTTGACGAAGGCCGGTGAGCGTTCGGTCGACATCAGCTTGGCGAGTTCCACTGCCTCGTCGATGGCCACCCCGTCGGGGATGTCCTCGCGCCAGAGCAGTTCCAACGCGCCGATCCGCAGGATGTTGCGATCCACCGGCGGCATCCGCTCAAGGGTCCACTCCTGCGCATGGTCGGACAGCATCTGGTCGATGTCCACGAGATGCTCGACCACGCCTTCGACCAGGCTGACGGTGTATTCCGACACCGGCGGGTCGGCCTGCGCGAGACGCTCGGCGAGCGTGTCGGTGAGACTGTTCCCGCGCATGTCGGCCTCATAGAGGATGTCGAGGGCGCGCTTGCGCGCCTTCGACCGCGCGCTCAGCTGGTCACCCTGCCGAGGTAGCGACCGTCCCTGGTGTCGACCTTGACCTTCTCCCCGGTGGTGATGAACAAGGGCACCTGGACGGTGGCACCGGTCTCCAGCGTAGCCGGCTTGTTACCACCGGTGGAGCGGTCGCCCTGCACCCCCGGCTCGGTCTCCGAGATGATCAGCTCGACGCTCGCCGGCAGCTCCACGTACAGCGGCGCACCATCGTGCAGCGCCACGGTCGCCGTGGTGTTCTCCAGCATGTAGTTCGCGGCGTCGCCGACGACGGCGGGCGGAACGGGCAGCTGGTCGAACGACTCGCTGTCCATGAAGACGAAGTCCGCGCCGTCGCGGTAGAGGAAGCTCATCTCCCGCCGGTCGACGGTGGCTACCTCGACCTTCACACCAGCGTTGAACGTACGGTCGACAACCTTGCCGGTCAGGACGTTCTTCAGCGTCGTGCGGACGAACGCCCCGCCCTTCCCGGGCTTGACGTGCTGGAACCCGATGACGCTCCACAAGGTGCCGTCGAGATCGAGTGTCATGCCGTTCTTCAGGTCATTCGTGGTCGCCACTGCGCGCAACTCTCCAGCCGGACCGCCAGGTTGGTCCGTTCGACAGACAGGAATCTCGCGCGAGTCTATCGCCACGCGGGACGCCTGACCTCAGCCGCCGGCGCGCGGCGCTCGAGCCGCGATCGCCCGCAGCGCGAGGAGGTAGGAGTCGAAGCCCAGACCGGTTATGGTCCCGGCCGCCACCGCGCTGATCACGCTGTGGTGCCGGAATGCCTCCCGGGCATGGGTCTGGCTCAGATGCACCTCTACCAGCGGTCCCCCGACCTGGGCGGCGGCGTCGCGCAGCGCATAGGAGTAATGCGACCATGCCCCCGGGTTCAGTACCACCGCTGCCTCATTGTCCGCGGCCTCGTGCAGCCAGGCGAGCATCGTGGCCTCGTCGTCGGTCTGCCGGCAGTCGACCTCCAGACCCAGTTCCGCAGCCTGCTCCTGACAGGCAGCAACAAGATCGTCATAGGTGCGGCTGCCGTACACCGCTGGTTCCCGCCGGCCCAGCCGGCCCAGGTTCGCGCCGCTGAGCACCATCACCTTCACGACCGGACCCTCACGACCGGACCCTCACGACCGGACCGTACCGACGGCCGCCGGGAGCTCCGAGGGCTCCCGGGCGACCTCGGAGAAGGCGGCCACGACCAACGCCGGGTCCGGATCCTCCAGTATGCGTGGCCGGGCCAGCGCGTCCAGGACCACGAACCGCAGCCGGCGTCCCCGGCTCTTCTTGTCCACCCGCATCGCGTCAAGCAGGTCCGCCCAGCGGTCCGCGCGGTAGGTCGTGGGCAGGCCGATACGTTCGAGCAGCTCGCGGTGCCGGTCAGCGACGGCGTCATCCAGGCCGACGGCGAGCCGGCTCAGGGATGCGGCGAAGACCATTCCGACCGACACGGCGGCGCCGTGGCGCCAGGTGAAGCCCTCGACCTTCTCGATGGCATGCCCCAGGGTGTGCCCGTAGTTGAGGATCTCCCGGCGACCGGCCTCCGCCGGGTCAGCCGCAACGACATCCACCTTGACCTTGATCGACCGTTCCAGCAACTCACGCTGATGGCGCAGACCCGTCGGGTCGTCATCGAGCAGATCGAGAATGACCGGGTCGGCGATGAACCCCGCCTTCACCACCTCGGCCAGCCCCGAGGCGCGCTCGTTGGCGGGCAGGGTCGCCAGTGTCGCCAGGTCACACAGCACAGCCAAGGGGTGGTGGAACGCGCCGACAAGGTTCTTGCCGGCGTCGA
>NZ_CAUVXG010000044.1:27987-34494 GCF_963555885.1 Protofrankia sp. Cr2 | reverse complement strand
TGTGCGGCCCGCGGTGTCCACCACCGCGGTTGCGACTTCGGCATACAGCGGCGCCCGCGCCCGCAGCATCGCCGTGATCCTGGTACGCGGCCCCTCGACCAGCAGCGGACGGTCCCGGGCCAGACCCACGCGCGCCACCGCGTCACTGACCCTGACGTCGAGGTGGACGACCAGGTGCCCGCGCAACGACGCCCGCGTCGTTGCGTCCAGCACCGCGCCGCCGCCCAGGGCGAGCACGCCGTCATGCTCGGTCAGAGCGCGTGCGACCGCGTCCCGCTCCATGGCACGGAATGCGTCCTCACCGCGCTCGATGAAGATGTCGCCGACCGGCATCCCGGCATGGCGCGCCACATCGGCGTCGGTGTCGCGGAAGGCCGCCCCGAGCCGCCGCGCGAGCACCTGCCCCACCGTGGTCTTCCCGGAGCCGGGCGGGCCCACGAGCACCACAACCGGCCGTCGTCCGCCGCCGCCGTCAGCGGCGATCATACCGGCTCCGACCTGATGATCAGCGACTTCAGGTACGCCTCACAGTTGCGCCGGGACTCCTCCACCGAGTCGCCACCGAACTTCTCCACCGCCGCGTCGGCGAGCACGAGTGCGACCATGGCTTCGGCCACGACCCCCGCGGCGGGTACCGCGCAGACGTCCGAGCGCTGCGCGATCGCGACCGCCTGTTCGCCGGTGGCGACGTCGATCGTGGCCAGCGGCCGGGACAACGTCGAGATCGGCTTCATGGCCGCGCGGACCCGCAGCGGCTCGCCGGTGGTCATCCCGCCTTCAACGCCGCCGGCGCGGTCACTGGTCCGGCGCACCCGATACGGCGCCGCTGGCACACCGTCGGCGGGCAGCCGTTCGATCTCGTCGTGAGCCTGTGACCCCCGCCGCCGGGCCGTGGTGAAACCGTCACCGAACTCCACTCCCTTGATGGCCTGGATGCCCATCAGCTCACCGGCGATCCGGGCGTCGAGGCGACGGTCACCGTGAACGTAGCTGCCCAGCCCCGGTGGACAACCGTAGGCCAGGACCTCGACGATCCCACCGAGGGTGTCGGCGTCCCGGCGGGCCGCGTCGATCTCGGCGACCATCCGGATACTCGTCGCCGGGTCGGCGCACCGGACCGGGTCGGCGTCCACCACATCCATGGTCACCGGCTGTGGTGGTGGCGATCCCGGCGGTATCTCCACGCTGCCGATCGCCACCACGTGCGAGACGACCTCGATGCCGTATGCCTGGCGGAGCAGGGCCTTCGCGACGGTCCCGAGGGCGACACGCGCCGCGGTCTCCCGCGCGCTGGCCCGCTCGAGTACGGGCCGGGCGTCGGAGAAGCCGTATTTCTGCATCCCGGCCAGGTCCGCATGCCCGGGTCGGGGCCGGGTCAGCGGAGCGTTTCGGGCCAGACCCGCCAGCTCCGCGGCGTCGACCGCATCGGGCGCATCGGGCGCCATGACCTGGCGCCACTTGGGCCACTCGGTGTTGCGGACGAGGATGCTGACCGGACCGCCCAGGGTGAGACCGTGGCGCATGCCCCCCAGCAGCTCGACCTCGTCACGCTCGAAGCTCATCCGCGCGCCACGGCCGTGCCCGAGGCGGCGGCGGGCGAGTTCGTCTGCGATCTGGGAGCTCGACACCCGGATACCGGCCGGTAGCCCCTCGACGGTCGCCACCAGAGCCGGGCCGTGCGACTCCCCTGCAGTCAGCCAACGCAGCATGAATCCAGTCTTCCACGCATGCCTGTCGTCGCATGCCTGTCGTCGCACGCCGGTCATCGCACGCCGGTCATCGACGCGAACCGGCCAGGCGTTGGTCAGCGGCTGCCCAGGACCGCGACGAAAGCGCCCGCAAGCAGAAACGGCCCGTAGGCGATGTGCGCGCGCAGACTCGCCCGCCTGGTCACCAACAGAAGCAGTGCCCACATCCCGGCCAGCGTCATCCCCACCATGAACCCGGTGAGGACGACCGGAGCACCGAGCCACCCGAGGGCGCCGCCGAGCAGGCCGGCCAGCTTCACGTCACCGAACCCGAGACCGGCTCCGGGTAACGCCCACAGCGCCGCGGACACCGCGGACACGACCGCCGCGGCCAGCACACCGCGCAGCCACCGTCCCGGATCCCCATCGGTGAGGGCCGCTATCCCGAACAGCACGGCCAGGATCGGATAGGACGGCAACGTGAGCGCATCGGGCAGGCGATGAACCCGGATGTCGATGACGGCCAGCGTCACGCCCACCACCCCCAGGTAGGCGTATGCCGGCAACCAGTTGACATGGTCGGCCAGCTTGACGGCGAACGCGACGACCACCACGCCGGTGAGCACGCCCAGCCACCAGCTGGTGGGTACCGGCCTGCGGATCTGCCCACCGTCCACCGGCCCGAAGGCACCCACCAGCGCGGGAAGCACCGGCACGGCGCCCAGCGCGGCAAGAACGATCACGCTGGTGAACGCGATCGCCGGGAGGTTCACACGGGTGTCCCGCCGCCGGAACCGACGGCTGTGGTCGGCGCCGATCCAGATCCCCGACCCGATGCCGATGGGGACCGCGATGTCGGGGTCGATGCCGGCCGCACCGCCAACGCCCGCCGGCCCGCCTCGAGGAGCAGACCGACATCCACCTCGGCGCCGGTGAACAGCCGTACCTGGCCGACCGCCTGGGCCGCGAGTACGACCAGCCCACCAGCAAGCGCCGCTCCGGCGGCCTGTGCGCGGGCAGCCAGGCGGGTGGGCCATGGGTGGTAGAGCAGTTCGACCAGCGCGGTCGAGGACGGCCACGGGTGGCGTGCCAGATCGTCGGTCACGCCGGCCGGGGTGGTCGCGAGGACGATGTCGGCGCCGCGCAGGGAGACCGGCCCGCCCGGACGGGTGAGGATTGCCGAATCCGGTGCTCCCCAACGGTGGACCGTGACGCCGAGCCCGAGCGCGCCACCGATGTCGACCAGGGGCGCCGCCGCGGCGGGACGGCGCGCAAGCAGGTCGACCCGGTCGGCACCGAGGCTGGCCAACGCGCCGAGGGCGGCCCGCGCGGTTCCCCCCGCGCCGAGCACCAGGGGGCTACGCGGTGCCACGCCGTTACCGAGAACCTGGGTGACCGCGTGGGCGATGCCCATGACATCGGTGTTGAACCCGTGCAGGCGCACCGGTGTCCCGCCGGTCGGGCCCGGACGGACGACGACGGTGTTGGCGGCGCCGAGAAGCGCCGCGGTGTGGTCGAGTGTGTCGAGCAGTGTCAGAACGGCTGTCTTGAGCGGCATGGTGAGCGACAGGCCCGCCCAGCTCGGATCAGCCCGTACCCGGCCGAGCAGCTCCGCCAGGGCGCTCTCATCACATTCGACGGCCGTGTAGTCCCAGTCGAGTCCCAGTGCCGCATAGGCGGCTCTATGCAGAATCGGTGACAGCGAGTGCACCACCGGCATGCCGAGGACGGCAGCCCGCCGGCGGGTCACGATCCTCCCTCGGAACGGTAGCGGGCAAGCGCTTCCTGCCACTCCTTGTCCGTGGTCGCGAAAATCGTCACATTCGACTTCGGCAACGACACGAAGTACATCCAGCGCCCCGCCGCTGGGTGCAGCGCGGATTCCAGCGCCCACCGGCCCGGGTTGGAGATGGCCCCCGGCGGCAACCCGGACACCTTGCGGGTGTTGTACGGGTTGTTGGTGTTCAGCTGATTCTCGGTCAGCGGACCCTCGTACTCGTTGAGCGCATACCGGGTGGTCGAGTCGAGGTCCAGCCGACGGAAACCCCCGGAGGTGTCGGCAAGCCGGTTGTAGATGACCCGGGCCACCTTCGGCCCCTCCTCGGGGTTCTTCACCTCGCGCTCGATGATGGACGCGACCGTGATGATGTCCTGCGGGGTACGGCCGAGAGCAGCCGCGCCGGCCTCGATGCCGAGGGATGCAGTCTCGGCTTTGAACCGATCGACGAACATTTTGACGGTGGCGCTCAACGACGCGCCTGGTTGCAAATCGTAGGTGAACGGGTACAGATAGCCCTCGACCCCACTGGCATAGGACGGCAGCTGGATCTCGCCCGGGTTCTTCGCGATGGCCTCGAGCGCCGAAAGCGGCTGGCCGGTACGGTCCGCGAGCGCCGTGAGGACCTGCCGGGTGGTCATGCCCTCGGCGATGGTGAGCCGGAACAGCGCGTGCGACCTGGCGTCGAGCAGCGCGGCGAGTGCGTCGACCGCGCGCACTCGCTGCTTGACCTTGTAGAAGCCCGGCTGGATGGAGCGCGACCGCTCGTCGGCCGCGGCCGCGTTGACGAACGCTGCCGGGGTTCGCACGACTTCTGCGGACGCCAGCACCCGCGCGATGTCGCGGGCGGTTGACCCAGCTTGGATCTGGATGATGACCGAGCCGTCACCGGGCCCGGCGAAGTCGGCGGCCGACTCGCCCTTCGCGATGCGCCCGATCACCTTCCCCGCGCCGTAAATGCCGCCACCGAGCAGTGCAGCCACAATGACCAGGATCGCGACAAGCTTCGGAACGGCAGCGGGTCTGCGTTGTCCGGCCTGGTTACGCCTGCTGCGCCGACCACTGTTCGACGTGCCACTGTTCGACGTGCCGCGGTTCGACGTGCCGTCGTCGGTGTAGTCGTCGTCGGTGTAGTCGTCGGTGTAGTCGTCGTCGGTGTGGTCCTCGGGCCTACCGCCGTTCGGCGTGTCGCCGAGCAACTCATCGAGATCATCGCCGATCATGGACTGTCCGCGGGTCGGTCCGACCTCGGTGCCTCGACTCCCCGGCGCCCGCGCACAGAAGCATCGTCCACCCGTTGACCGGCAGGCGGCGTGACCGCTGCCTGGGCTGCGCCCCCGGGCGGCGGGGCGTCCAGCACGGATTGCAGGATCTGCACCGCTGCCTCCTGATCCACAACTCCACGACGAGCCCGGGTACGCATGCCACGTTCAGCCATCCGACGGTGGGCCACAACCGTGGTCATCCGCTCGTCGACCAGCCGAACCGGGACAGGGGTCACCCGCGCCGCGAGAAGATCGGCGTAGGCCCGGGCCTGACGGGCCGCTGGCCCCTCGACCCCGGACAGCTGTGTCGGCAAACCCACGACGACCTCCACAGCCCGACGATCCCGAATAATAATTGCAAGCTCATCAAGATCGTGTTGCATTCGGGGATCACGTCGCAACGTCGTCACCGGAAAAGCGATCCTCGCATCAGGATCGCTGGCGGCGATTCCCACCCGTACCGTGCCCACGTCCACACCGACGCGCACGCCCGTCGGGCGGGTCACCGAGCGCCCCCGCTCGTCCGGCGGGTCACCGGGCACCCCCGCCCCCGCCCCCGGACGACGTCCCGGACCTCCCGGACCGGTTAGCGGCGGTGCGCATCCGCAACGTCCGGCACGTCGGCTCGTAGGTCTGATGTGCCGTCCGGTGCGTCATCATCACCGGCGCCGATCCCGAGAGCCTGCCGAAGTTCATCCTCCCGCTCCGCCATGCCCTCCCGGACGTCCGCCACGAAATCCTGCACCGACTGCGCGAGGGAACCGGCCATGTGCTGCGGGGTGAGCGTGGACGCCGCGCGGGCGGCCCGCCGAACGGTGACCACGCCGACCGCCGCACCAAGGGCGATATAAAACATTCGGGGCATTATGCACTCCTGCTCTCGGCCTCGGGTACGCCGGCCCCGGGTACGCCGGCCCCGGATGCCTGCAGCCCCGTTACCGCGACGCCTGCCGTGCCGGCGCGCCGCGCGGCCCGCCGGGACGCGCGGTCGGCCTTGATCTCCGCCGCGACCCGCGACTCGATGTCCGCGCGGCTCCGCTTGGCCGCCGCACGCCGAACCCCGTAGGTGAACGCCGCGACCCGTACGACCGGACCACCGAGCGTGGCCGCGAACAGCGACGTGAGCGAGGAGATGTTCGTCGAGATCGACTGCACGTTCGCCGTGATGGCGTCGACCCGGTCCAGCTCCTTGTTCACATGGCTGAGAGCAAGGTTCACCTCGTCCACGGTCGCGCCCGCCTGCCGCACTCGCGCGGTGCCCTCGTCGATGGCAAGCCCGGTCTGACGAACCCGCGCGGCCGCCTCATCGAAGATCTTCCCGAGCTTGAACAACACGTAGCAGCCGAACAGGACGAGCACGGAGAACGCCCCCGCCGCGATCAGTCCCGCGATCGCACCACCGGACATGTGTGCTCCGCCTCCGCTGTCATGGGCCGTAGCCCGGCCATATCGTCATAATTCAGAACGATTGTCATGATTCAGTAATATCGTCGTAACCCAGCAACTCCGGCGCCCGGGCGCGGTACCCGACAGCATCGGGGTACCGGCTCACGGCCATCCGGTGGATGTTCATCCAGTACCGGCCGTACCACCGACATCCGCCAGATCCGCCCTGGTGGACTCCTGCGGTGGTCACGGTCGGCGGACCGGCCAGGAACACCCAAGGCCGGGGCGTTCCTGGAGCGACCCTACCGAGCGCGACCGGCTTCGTGGTCGCTCGCCCCTGACGGCTCGTCCACATCGCCGTGGGCGGCGGCCGGATGACCGGTGCCTCGCA
>NZ_CAUVXG010000044.1:5746-27898 GCF_963555885.1 Protofrankia sp. Cr2 | reverse complement strand
TTGCGAGGCACGCGATTCGAACCCGTTCCCGCTCGGCTGGTAGTAGTCGCGACCCACCAACGAATCGGGCGCATACTGCTGGCCGACCACGCCACCTGGGTGGTCATGGGGATAGCGGTAGCCCCCGCCATGGCCCAGACGACCCGCACCCGGGTAGTGCCCGTCGCGAAGATGGACGGGTACCGGGCCGTCACGCCCCGTCCGAACGTCGGCCATCGCCGCGTCGACGGCCCGGATGACAGCGTTGGACTTCGGCGCCAGCGCGAGATGGATCACTGCCTGGGCCAGCGCAAGCCGTGCCTCGGGCAGGCCCACCGTCTCCAGTGCCTGCGCCGCGGCCACCGCCACGCCCAACGCACCAGGCTCCGCCAGCCCCACGTCCTCACTGGCCAAGATAATCAACCTACGGACGATGAAGCGAGGGTCCTCCCCCGCTTCCAGCATCCGGGCCAGGTAGTGCAGGGCTGCGTCGACATCCCCGCCGCGGATGGACTTGATGAACGCGCTCGCCACGTCATAGTGCTGGTCACCGGCCCGGTCGTAGCTGACCGCAGCCCTGTTCACCGCTTGCTCGACCGTTGCGAGGTCGACGCGGGCAGGGGCATCCGCCCCGAGCGTCCCACCAGCTCCGAGCGTCCCACCAGCTCCGAGCGTCCCACCAGCTCCGAGCGCCCCGAGAGCGGCGTCGCCGGCGGCCTGCAGCGCGGTCAGGACACGTCGGGCGTCGCCGCCGGCCAGGCGCAGCAGGTGAGCGACCGCGTCGTCGTCCAACGCCAGCCGGCCACCATAACCACGAGGGTCGGCGAGAGCCCGGTTGATCAAGACTAAAAGATCGCTGTCGGTGAGCGGCTCCAGCGTGAGCAGCAGCGACCGGGACAGCAGCGGTGCCACCACCGCGAAAAACGGATTCTCGGTGGTGGCGGCGACCAGCGTGACCAGGCCGTTCTCCACCGCGGGCAGTAGTGCATCCTGCTGGGTCCTGGTGAAACGGTGGACCTCGTCGATGAACAGCACCGTCCGCACACCGGACATCGCAAGCGTGTCACGCGCCTCGTCGACGGCGGCCCGCACGTCCTTCACCCCGGCCGTGACCGCCGACAACTCACGGAACCGGCGCCCACCGGAACCCGCTATGACGTGGGCCAAGGTTGTCTTGCCGGTACCCGGCGGCCCCCACAGCAGGACCGAGGTCGTACCGCCACCCTCGGCCAGACGCCGCAGCGGGCTGCCCGGCCCGAGCAGGTGACGTTGCCCGACGACATCGTCGAGAGTGCGGGGGCGCAGCCGGGCCGCGAGCGGACCCGACGTCGCGAGGGCCTGCTCGAGCCCGCCATCGAACAGGTTCACCCGCCTACCGTATGACCGCCCGCGCAGACGTCCGGCGCCTGGTTGTGCCGGAGCCGCGCTCCCACAGTGGCGTTCTCACAGTCGCGTTCTCACAGTCGCGTGACGCGGTCACGGCGGTGTCCCCGCCGCCCGCTGTCACCTGTCCGGCCGAACACGTCCACCGGCGGGCCTCCCACTGAAGGTGACGGCGGGCCTCCCGCTGAGGGTGCAGCCTGGCCGCGGGCATCGGCCGCAAGAGTGAAGACGTCGGTCTCGCTGACCCCGCCCAGGGCCGAGAAGATGACCATCGCCAGGATGGAGAAGGTCAGGACGCACACGGCGAGGCTCAACGTGATCGGGTCGACGCCGCGACCCGACTGCGCCACCCCGGTTGTGACGGCGACCCGGGTGGCGGCCATGCCCGTGTAGTGCATGCCGCAGACGGCTGCCGCCATCACCACCGACGCGGCCAACACGTGGTTGCGGCTACGTACCCGAAAGGCGATCCACAGCGCGGCCAGCGCCGCGACCACGGCTATCACAACCGAGATCGCGACGAGCGTCGGGTCGTAGGCGACGGTGCTGCCGGTCTGCATCGCCGCCATGCCCGTGTAGTGCATCGCCGCGACACCGAGACCGGCGATGAGCCCGCCGCAACCCAGTCGAGCCACGCTGCGGGGATTCGTTGCGACGACCATCAGGCCGATTCCCGACACCGCCACCGCGATAACGAAGGACAGCGCGGTCAGGCCTAGATCGTAGGTGATGTCCGTCCCCTCGACGTGATACGCGACCATGCCCATGAAGTGCATCGCCCAGATTGCACCGCCGCCGAGCGACAAAGCGGCGGAGGCGACCCAGCGCCGCCGAACGGTGGCCCCGCTCAGGGGAATATGTAATGCGCTGACCAGCGCGGCGAACGAACCCAGCAGCGCCAGGGCAACGGACACGCAGACGAACAGCAGGTCGTAGTCGGCCGTGTGATGCGCCGCCTCCGCAAGACCCATGAGATTCTCCCAACCGATGCCGATAAATGCCCTGTTTACCTCGTTTTTAGCACACCAGGGTATGAACCTGGTCGTGCCGAGCGCGCCGGCCGGTGGATACCCGGTCGACGGAACGGAGCCGCAACGGTTCCAGCGGGCTTCATCACTACTAACCGACCGGCCGGCAATCCCCTGACCTGCGGCCGGCAATAGGGGCGGGCGCTCTTAGGCGGTCAGCGGTCCCAAGTGATCGTATAGTGACGGACGAGGCCGCCCAGCTCCGGCGAAATCGCTATGATTATCTGGCATACCCGATCGACCGCACGTGGCGCGAGCGCATTGTAAATTTCGCCGAAAACCTGGTGTGCCTCACCCCGCGGCCAGCGCGCCGGCAGCAGGTCCAACGGCAGGTCGGGATCAAGACTGGGGAACCGTCGCCACGCGTCCATCACGGCGGTACGGGCAACCAACGACTCGGACGGGCACACCTCGCCCAGTCTGATCCGCCCCAGCAGGGGCGTATGGACGACAATGAACTCCTCATAGCGGGACCGCAGGTCGCGCAGATCCCACGCCTCGATCGGCGACCGGGGGCCGGTGATCCCGGTTTCGGCGGTGGCCGTCATGATGGTCGCCTGGGAAACGCCGAGTTCCGCGAACATTCGGAAGGCCGCATCCGCGACCGACCGGGGCGTCACCCACATGCCGTCATACAATGGGGCGAAACCCAGCCAACGCAGTTTGTTCCGGACTGCATGGCGCACATCACGCTGCCCCTCCGGAATGGAGAAGGCTGCCACCGTCCAGCGGCCGTCCCAGGTTGTGTAGGACTGCCCGAACGACAGAATGCGCCCGGCGTCCTCCCGCAGGGCGTCGGCAGCCTGACCGGTAAGGCCGTAGTACGTGTTGCGGCCGATCCGCGAGGAATCCAGCATGCCTCGGCGGGCGAGTCGGCTCAGTGCGGCACGCGCGCCAACGGTGGAGACACCGAAATCCGCCAGCAGCTGCACAAGAGCCGCGGACGGTATGTGCTCCTCACGTCCGTTCCAGTAGTCCCCGAGAAGTGTCGTGAGGAGACGCTGCGGCTGGACGCCGCTCTGCAGGCGAGGTAGGTCGACTTCTGACGAGCGGTCGCGGGTGACGACGGGCCCGGGAGTTGTCACGAAAGATGATTTTACGAGCATGGCCGCACCGGTCCCGACGACTCCACCGATGCCACCCGCCGACATCCGCCCGCCCGCCGATGTCCATCCGTCTGTCGGCATCTGGACGGCTGCCGGCATCCACCGCCCTGCTATGGGAACTCACGGTTCACCTCGGCCGCGGGTGCTCGATCCGCGTGGCACCCGCCCACGCGGGCCGAGCCGCGCCCACTGCTCCGCCCAGGCCGCGACCGGTTCGAGCACACCTTGCAGGCGACGCCCGTGCACGGTGAGCCGATAGTCACCAGCCTCGTCCACCTCCACGATCCCGGCCTCGCGCAGTTCCCGCAGCCGCTGCGACAACTGAGCCTGCGGAGCCGCCAAGCGCAGCGCGAGCGAACGGAATGTCGCCGGAGCCTCCCGCAGCTGCCAGAAAATCCCCAGCGCGTGCCGGCGGGCCAGCAGGTCGATCACATGGGCCAACGCGGCGGCCTGCTCAGGCGGACCGTCCGGCCGGGCGTCGCTGGGCGAGCCGCCGTGCGAGCCGTCACGGGAGCCGCTGGATGCCATCTGCTGACACAGGACCGCCGGACATCAGGACGTATGCACAGCGCCAGAGCCGTTCGCACTGTGCGCGCCGACCGTGCCGGCGAAGGTGCCGGTCGTCGGTGGGCGACTGCCTCGGCCGGTGACTCCTCCCACCGTCTGGCGGACCTTGTCAACGAGCCCACCGGCCTGGGCCGAAACGACGCCGGCCGCGCTCTGTACCTCCGGACGCTCCCGAACCGAGCGCGCCTGACGCATGATCACGTCATAGCGCTCCCGGCCCGCACGCGCGCCGAGTAGGTAGCCGAGCCCGAGCCCGACAACGAAACCGGGCCTGACGTACATGGTGCCTCCCGCTGGTTCCAAGGGCCTGAAAAGGTGCGGAAATTGGATGATCGCACCTCGTTGGCCCGGGTGGGTTGCTGGGGTCTCCACAGGCGCGCCAAACGCATGATCGCGCCTGTGTCACCCGGATCGGACGACGATCGGCAGGCTGTTGCCTTGCTGCGTGCCGCCTGCCCGCCGGTCGGTGGGCAGCGCTGCGCCCGCTGACCGACCTCAGGATTCCTACCCCGTCGACCGGTCCGCACGAACCTCAGGTACCCTTGCCAAGTCAGGTGCTCGGGACCGCGGTCCGGGGCATCGCGGTCCCGCGTAGCTCAATTGGCAGAGCGTCCGGCTGTTAACCGGCAGGTTACAGGTTCGAGTCCTGTCGCGGGAGCGCTATTAGTGCATGCGTCCGCGCATCGGTCAGGTGCGGGCCTGTCGCGCCGCGCCAGGTGCAACCGCGCGCATCACCGCGTCAGCGGGGTCGCCCCACCCGATCCCGAAGATGACGACCGTGGTGGCGCCGGCGTCCACGTAGCGTTGGATCCCGGCCCGGCACTGCTCGGGCGTGCCATGGACGATCAGCTGGTCGACGACCTCGTCCGGGATCGCCGCAACCGCGCCACGCCGGTCGCCCGCCGCCCACGCATCCCACATCGGTGTGAGCAGTTTCTCCCGCCCCAACCAGCGCTGGTAGGCGGCGTAGACCTCCACGTTGAGATACGCGGCGATCATTCGCCGGGCCTCGGTGCGCAGCCGATCGGGGTCCGGATTGGTCGAGACGAAGACCTTACAGACGATTTCCTTGTCCGGACCGACCTCGGCGCGCACGCTGTCACGCAGGTCGTCGGCGGACAGCCAGTTGAGGATGACGCCGTCGGCCTCGCGGGACGCCATCCGCAGCATCCCCGGCCGCAGCGCGGCGACCAGGAGCGCCGGTGGCACCTGCGGGACGACTCCGAGGCGAAAGCCGCGCACGGTGAAGGTGTCGAACGCCGCGTCGACTCGCTCACCCGCGAACGCCTGCCGCAGGAAGCGGACCATGTCCCGGGTGCGCCGATAGGGCTCGGTGAACGGGATGCCGTTCCAACCCTCGACGATGGGCTTGGAGGATGCGCCGATGCCCAGGGCGAACCGGCCGGGTGCGACATCGGCGAGCGTGGCCGCGGTGGTGGCCAACAGCGCCGGCCCGCGGGTGAAGACGGGCAGAATCGCGGTGCCCAGCCGCGCGGTCGGCACCCAGCACGAGGTGAGTGCCAACGGGATGATTCCGTCGGTAGTGTCGGCCTCGGCGGACCAGAAATCGGTGTAGCCGAGTTCGGACAGTTCCACGAACAGTTCACGACTGGCGGACAGCGGCACGTCGAGGACCGGAAGATGAACGCCGTAACGGGCCGCACCCCCTGTACCCCCTGTACCCACCGCACCACGACCGTCCATGCCACTACTTTCCGTCATTGATCGAAAACCTCCGAGTGAAGTAACGAGGGAGCCATGCCATTCGTCAGCGGCGGTGTCGTCGTCGAAGAGATCGATGAGGTGAGTTGGCGGGTCCTGGAAGCGATCGTGTATCAGGGCAACGAACAGCTGTTCACTGTCGAGAAGGACTTCGTAACCGACTTCGCGTCGGTGCCGCAAATCTTCACCTGGCTGATACCCAGGTACGGACGCTACACCAAGGCGGCCATCCTCCATGACTGGCTCTGGGGGCTGGCCGACCGTGGCGGCATCGAACGCGCTGACGCGGACGGAATCTTCCGGCGCGCGATGCGGGAACTGGACGTGTCCTTCTTACGGCGGTGGCTCATGTGGGGAGCGGTCAGGCTTGCCGCCGTCCGCGAGTCAGGACTTTCCACCCTGTGGCACCCCGGGTTCGGTCAGTTCGCCGCGTTCATCGCGGTCCTCGTTCCCGGCTTGCTCTTCGTGCTCGTTCCCGGACTCGTCGTCCTGGCCGCGCTCGGAGTCTTCTACGTCGCCGAATCCGTCACGTTCGTCCTGCTGAAGATCGGCGGAGGCCGGAAACCATCGGGAACCCCGGCAAAGAAGATCAACCGCCCGTCATTCCCCTGGACGTCGTCGTAGGGCCTGCGACCGGGCCGCCCGGGAATGGGCCGCCCGGGAACGCAGCGCGAGGGATCCGGCGAACAGCCCGACGGTGATGGCAAGCTGGCCGAACCACCAGGGCGCCAGTACATGGTGACCAGATGTCGGGCACAGCGCCGACAGCAGGACGAGACCCGCGCTTGCATAGGTGGCCAGGCCGTACCCGGCGCGTCGGCCGGCGAGCAGCGTCACGACAGCGGCGAGCAGGATCAGCAGGGTCACGTTGCCGACGGCGTTGATCCAGGCGGGTACAACCGGATCCGGGCCGTCCGGTACCGGCTCGATCGCCCCGGCGGTGATGAAACCGACCACCATGACCAGTGCCCACAGCCGCGGCATCGTGCGCCCCGTGCCCAGGGCGCGCACCGCGGGTCGGCGACGCCACCGCACCGCGACCGGCTGGCCTGCGAACGGTTGGCGTATCCCCGACTCGAGTACGTCCACCGGCTCAGGTACGGCCACCGGCTCAGGTACGGCCACCGGCTCAGGTACGGCCACCGGCTCAGGTACGGCCACCGACTCGGGTACGTCCACCGGCTCGGGTACGTCCGCGGGTCGCGCGGCCCGAAACACCTCCGCCTCGGTGTCGGGCACGGACGCACCTCGACGGGTCGTTATCGGTGCAGCCTCAGTTGTGATGGTCATATTCCTCAGGGTAGATCTGTTCATCCACGATCGCGAGCGCACCGCAGACATCGACTCATGCAGCCGGACCGGCCGCATTCAGCCGTCGTACCGGGGCGGTTACGTGTCGACTGAACAACCGCGTAACCGCCCCGGCGTCAGGCCTTGTGAGCCCCGCTCCGGGGGGTTACCTCAGCCGCTTTTCCTGGTACCGCGCTGGCCGGACGGAGCGGGATCACCGGTACCCATCCCGTCCTCGACCTTGATAACGGTGAAGTTCTTGTCAAGCTTGACGGTGACGAGCGAGCCGTCGGCTTTCTTCATGTGTGCCTCGTACTCGGCGTCACCGGCGTCGGTTTCGACTCGGTACACCGTGCCGCCGGGAACGGCCTGGAGCGCCGCTGCACGCGCCTTCTCCGCGTCGGTGCCGGTCAACTGTTTCTCGTCACTGCGCACCGGCGTTTCCCCACCGGCCTGATCCTGGGGCTGGCCCGCGGCGGTACCCGTGGTCGCGGGGGCGGTGGGGGTGGCTGTGGTGGAACTGCTGTCCGCCGCGGCCACCACCGCGGCAGGGGGGTTCTCCGTGGCAGCGGAGGCACTGTTGGTGCCGGCGAGCACACCGCCGGTGAGAGCACCTGCCGTCACCAGACCCGCCGCCCAAGCGAGTCCCTTCTTACTTCTGGTCCGACCGGTCGTCTGATCGTCGGTCATGGTTGGCGCGATCTCCTTGTCTCGTGGCCACCGGGCTGGCGGCCGCTACTGGTCACCTTCCGATCGGAACCTGTCGAGACGCTGGGTCGCGGCTGTGACGCACCTGTCGGACGGATCCCGCGGGCAGACGATCGCATCCGAGTCTCCGGCAGCGGATATGCTCGCCCCCGTCGGCGCCAGCCACCGATACGGTCGGTCTGACCGGCGCGGCGGTCCCGGGGCGGTAGCTCAGTCGGTTAGAGCAGCGGACTCATAATCCGTCGGTCGTGGGTTCGAGTCCCACCCGCCCCACACTGTCTGTGCAGGTCACGGCCCTTTAGGCGATCTCTGTCATGATCGGTAATCTACCCTGGCAGCCACGCTGGCAGCCAAGTGTCACGACGTGGTCTGCGCTCCCCCGCCAGCGTTCCGGTCGTCGGAACCCCACAGCGCCTCCCCCATCCGCGCCGCCGCGTCCGTCCGTAGTTCGGGCGCTACATGGCTGTATGTCCCGAGCGTCAGACCGATCTGCGAATGGCCGAGGATCTCCATGGCGACCCGGGCCGGCACGCCCTGGGCAAGCAGGAGGCTCGCCGCGGTGTGGCGGGCGTCGTGCAGCCGCGCGGCAGCCACGCCGGCAGCCTTGGCGAGCGCCTTCCATTCCCGCCAGTCCGCCGCCGGGTCGATCGGACTCCCGTCCGGCCGGGTGAACACCAGCCCGTGTTCGTTGTTCCAGAGATCCCCGGCCGTGACCCGGTCGGCCTGTTGACGCTCACGCTGCGCGCGCAGCATGGTGACCAGCGGCGCCGGAAGGGTGATCGTGCGTCGGCCGGCGCGGCTCTTCGGCCGGACGATAAAAAACCCGCCGCTGTGCCGCTTCGGGCAGTTCCCGCCCCGCTTGCGTCCGCACGGGTCGTCGTCGCAGCCGTGCTGCCAGGGTCGGCGTTGCAGTGCCTGGCGGACCGTCAATGTCCCGGCGTCCAGATCGACCGCGTCCCACGGCAATCCAAGCGCCTCTCCCTGGCGCAGCCCGAGCGCGACCGCCACCGACCAGCGCGCCCCGTTCGGCCGGGTAACCGCGAGGGTCAGCACCTGACGTGCCTGCCCGGCGGTCAACGGCCGCACCTCCTCCCGGACGACGGACGGGGCGTCCACCAGGGTGCAGACGTTGCGGGGAACCTTGCCCCGCTGAACGGCGACCTTGAGCGCCCGGCTCAGGATGCGGAAGCACTGCAACACCGTCGCCGCCGCCAGCCCACCGGTAAGGAGCCCGTTACGCCACGCCTCGACATGTTCGGGTTCAAGCCGGTCCAACCGGTACCGCCCGAGAACCGGGCTGATCCGGTTGCGGACATACCCGCGGTAGGTCGCCAGCGTCGACGGCCGGGATCTGCTCGGACAAGTACTACTTGAGGGTGTCGGAGACATCGGCGCCGTTGCGGGTGGCCAGTTGCATGTTATGGATCTCGTCGACCAGGACCATGCTCGCCGACGTGCCGATCGCGACGCCGCAGACGGCGTCGATGATGTCGGTCATGTTGGCGCGGGCCGGGATCGGCAGCCCGAGGAAGCGGGCGGACATGGCACATCCTGGCGGATCCGGACGGCAACGAGTTCTGCGTTATGGCCCCGCCCGACGCCTATCGGACGGGGCCATAACACGGCCGGACCATATCGCGGCCCGCGCCAACTTGCGGTTACCGCGTTGCGGTGGCCAGTGCCGCGCGGATGGCGTCCTCGCCGACCGGCTGGCCCTTCTCGTGCGAGAACGGCCCGTACGGGGTCCCCCACACCGGCGTGCCCGTCGCCTGCCGCCAGCTATCGGCCAGCGGTCCCGCGTCCACCACGCTGTACCCGATGGATTCGATGAATTCGGTCACCGCCGCCTTCGCCGACGCGGAGTCCCCGGCGATCGGCAGGTACGAGCGGTCGGCCGCCCCCGCCGGACGGGCGAGTGACAGCAGGTGCTTGAAGAAGATGTTGTTGAACGCTTTCACGAGCATGGCGTCCGGGATGTACCGCAGCAGCAGCTCGCTCGAGGTGAGCGACTTGCTGTCGAGCTCGGGGATGTGCCCGTCACGTTCGGGGCCGTAGTTGCACGTGTCGATGAGCGTCTTCCCTGCCAGTGGCGCGGCGGGCAAGTAGGGGAATGCCTTGACCGGCACCGTGACCACGACGATGTCACCGGCCGCCGCGGCCTCCCCGCTCGTCGCCGCGGACGCCTGCGGCCCCAGTTCCGCGGCCGTGTCCGCGAGCGTTTCGGGACCGCGCGAGTTGCTGAGCACGACCTGGTGCCCGGCCTCGACGGCGAGCCGCGCGATGGTGCTGCCGATGGCGCCGCTTCCGATGAATCCCACAGTCGTCATATTCTCAGCATCCCTCCAGAAGAGTCGAACCCTTGTCATCTGCCGGACTCGTTGCGATTCGGGTCCCTGCCATCAGATGGCGGAGAAGTAATGGCCGTTGTCCAAATCGGCGAGCAGGCTGGGCTGAGCGGGCTCCCAGCCGAGGGTCCGGCGGGTGATGAGGTTGGACGCCGGGTAGCTCTGCGTGACTATGTTCGCAAGGAACCCAAAGTATCCCGGCACCATCAGTACGTCCGCGGGAACGCTCACGACGGGCAGGCCCAGACGGCTGCCAATGGCCTCGGCGATTTCGCGGAACGGGATGCCCCCGTCCCCAACCGCGTGCCAGTATTTGCCAGCCGGCCCCTTCTCCAGCGCCAAGCGGAACAAGGAGGCGACATCGCGGACGTGCACGGCGTTCCACAGGTTCGCGCCGTCTCCGGGGTAGCCGACGAAACCCTTCTCCTTCGCGAGCGCGATCAGCTGCAAGAGGAAGCCGGCACGATCGGTCGTGCTGTGCGCGATGTTGGCAATCCGCACGACCGAAGACCGCACTCCCCGCTCAGCAAGGCCGACTACGGCGGTTTCCACGACGTTACGAGCGTGCAGGGTTCCCTTGTACTCATCGCCGCCGGGAAGGGCCGGGTCCTCCTCGGTGGCCGGCCGGCCCAGGTTCCCTGGCGAGCCTATGCTCCCCGCCGCGACCAGCGGTTTTCCGGTTCCCGCCAGTGCTTCGCCGTACGCGAGCATGATCGGGAGCTCCGCGGCGGCCACGGCGTCGATCCCGCCGGAGGGAAGCAGGTCTTGCCTGTGCGCGATGTGGATGACGCCGTCGGAGTCCGCGGCCGCCTCCTTGAGCCCGTCGAGATCCTCGAGGTCGCCGCGACGCACCTTCGCGCCATGCGCGGACAGCGCCGCCGCGGCCGTGTCCGACCGGGCCAGGCCGGTGACCTCGTGCCCGGCGGTGATGAGCTCGGGGACGATGTACGAACCGGAATGGCCGGTCCCGCCAGTGACGAAAACGCGCAAGTTGCTGCTCCTTGTCAATTGTCGTACTCCTGCTTCATCCACCCCAGCCCCACACCAACGCCAAGGCGGCCGTCGCTGAGCACGTCGAGCGTGGTCAGCAGCCGGGCCAGGTGCGGCGGCTCGTAGTAGAACGTGCTGAGCGTGCTGGCGTTCAGGCGCATCCGGCTGGTCGCCGCCGCGGCGACGGTCCACAGCAGCACCGGACGAGGGAGCGGGTCATCTGCGGCCCGTGGGCCAGATAGCTGCTGTCCACATCAACCGGCGTGACCGGGCGATCGCCGACCCACAGGGTGTCGTAGCCAAGGTCTTCGAGTCCGCGGCAGAACGCGCTCAGGCCGGGGGCGCCGCTGGCGGCGGGCCCGACAATGGGAATCGCGAAACCGAGCTTCATCGCGAGAGTCTCCTCGGGCAGGATCGTTCGCCAACATTGATATCCGACATCAGCGAGTCGGTGATCCATCAACCATTGTCAGGGCGTACGGCGCCCTGTTCGCCGGCTGCTCGGCCCCGAGGGCTCAGCCGGTAAATTCGTTGACGCCGAGGGCAAAGTCCCAGTGGCCAACCCCGTTGCCGGCGAGGCCCACCGTGACCACGCCCACTCCTTCCAGCCAGTGCGCCATTTTCAGGCCGCCGACGTCCAGCGGGCGCAGCCCGAGACTCTCGATGAATGCCGCCACGCCCGCCTTGGCCTGCGCATTGTCGCCAGCGATGAAGACGTTGGGCCGGTCCTTCTCCAGGACATTACGGAAGATGGTGTTGAATGCCTTCACCACGCTGGCGCTGGCCGGGGCCACCTTGGCGACTTCCTGCGCGATCGAGGTCTCCTCGCTGTGGGCCAGTCCGTCGAACGTGGCGTTGAAGGGGTTGCTGATGTCGACGATGACCTTGCCCGCGAGGGCGTCTCCGTACTTGGCGACGACCGGAACGACACCGTCGTACAACAGGGCCGTGATGACGATGTCCCCGGCCGGGACGGCGCCCCACTTGCCCGTCGTCGCGCCGCCGCCCAGAGCCTTGGCCAGGTCATCGGCCTTGGACTGATCGCGTCCCATGACCTCGACGGTGTTGCCGCCCGCCACCGCGAGCGTGCCGATGGTACGGGCCATGTTCCCCGTACCGATGAGGGTGATGCTGCTCATGAGGTGTGCTCTCTTCCTGGTCTCGAGGTGTCGCTCTGTCTCGTTCGTGCCGGGTCAGGCGCAGGGCGTCGGCCGCGACGTTTCTGGGCCAACTGCCGCGCCTTTCCCGGCACCTCCGGCTCGTCTTCCGCCGGTAGATTGGGATGCGTGAACCTGCCGCCATTCCAAACACGAATCATCGACAGCACGCGAATTCGGCGCCCGCGCAACACTTCGACGTGTTGCGGATGTCCGCCTTCGAGATCAGTTCGTTGTGGCGACTAGGTTGTTGTGGGGCGTGCCCGCGGCATTCCTGGTGTGTGGTTCACATGGCGGTGGTGCCGCCGTCGGTCACCAGTTCCAGCCCGTTGACGTAGCTGGAGTCGTCGGAGGCGAGGAACAGGGCGACGGAGGCAATTTCTTCGGGGCGGCCCATCTTTCCGCGGGGGATGAGGGACTCGAATGCGGCCTTGGTTGCCTCGTCGAACAGTTCTTCCTGCTTGGCGGTGGCGACCTGGCCGGGGGTCAGGACGTTGACCCGGATCTTGCGGTCGCGCAGTTCGTTGAGCCAGACGCGGGCCCAGGCCTGCTGGACGGCTTTGCTTCCCGCGTAGAGGCTCCAGCCAGGGAAGGCGCCGAGGGAGGCGTTGGATCCGGTCATGAAGATCGAGCCGTTGTCGTTGATCAGCGGCAGTGCCTTCTGCACGGTGAACAGGGTGCCGCGCGCGTTCAGCCAGAAGGCGCGGTGGAACTGTTCCTCGGTGATCTCGCCGAGGACGGCGGGTTCGCCCGTCCCGGCGCTGGCCCACAGCACGTCGATCGAGCCCTTTTCCCGCTTGACGGTGTCGTACAAGCGGTCCAGGTCGTCCAGTTCGGCCGCGTCACCCTGGACGGCGGTGACGTTGCGGCCGATCAGCTTGACGGCGTCGTCCAGTGCTTCCTGCCGCCGGGCCTGGATGAAGACGTGCGCTCCTTCCTCGACGAACAGTTTGGCGCCGGCCAGTGCCATGCCGGTGGATCCGCCGGTGATAACCGCTACCTTGCCATCGAGCTTTCCCACGATCACTCCGTTGAATTGATGGGTATCCGAAACAGTTCCCGCGTCCCAGTACGCACGCGACAACGCCATCCCCGCGTCATCTCCTCGGCAGCCCAGCGACGACCGCGGAACTACCGGGTCTGCTCCCGTTCCGGTGGGAGGCCAATGACGGCCCGATCACGCCTCGTCGGCCGAAAGACGACGTCGAGTTCGGCGCGGCCGGAGCGGTAGCTGCCGGGACTCGGGCTGGAGAGCGGGTCGCGAGACCTGGCCGCGGCCGTCCATACGCATCGTCGAACAGTGATGTGGTGCGAGAAGTGGTGGTGCGGGTGTGCTCAGCTGAGACTGCTGACGCCGAGGGAGAAGTTGAAGTCCCCCACACCGTGGCGGGCCAGGCTGATCATCAGCAGGCCCGCCCCTTCCAGCCAGTGCGCCATCTCCAGGGCGCCGGCATCCAGGGGGCGCAACCCGAGGCTCTCGATGAACGCCGATACGCTCGCCTTGGCCCGCGCGTCGTCGCCAGCGAAGAGCACGTCCAGCGGGCGGCCCGGGGCCAGGACGTGGCCGAAGACGGTGTTGAACGCTTTCACGACGTGCGCGCTCGCCGGGGCGGCCTTGGCGATCTCCTGCGCGGCGGAAGTGCCGTCAGGGGTGACCAGCCCGGTGGCGTCGGCGTTCACGGGGTTGGTGATGTCGATGATGACCTTGCCGACGAGCGCGTTCCCGTACTGGGCGACGACCGGCACGGCGCTGGCGTTCGGCACGGCGAGGATGACGATGTCGCCGGCTGGGGTGGTGCCGAATGTCCCGACCGTGACGCCGCCGCCGAGCGCGGCGGCCAAGTCCTTGGCCTTGGCCGCGTCGCGACCGACGACCTCGACGGCGTTGCCGCCCTCGACCGCGCGGGCGCCTATGGCGCGGGCCATGCCCCCCAGGCCGATAATGCTGATGCTGCTCATGGAGTGCCTGCTTTCTGGAGCGGGATAGCTGGACAGAACGCCACGCCCACCCCGTTGTTGTTAACGGTGGTGTCGTCGATGCCCTTGAATTACGCGATCAACGGCGCTCAATTCCACGGTGCCACTGGCCTGAGTGTGTGTCCAAGACCTCTTTCAGCCGTTGCGATACCCTGAAGGCATCGCCGGACCGGGAGGTTCCATGGATCTGGACCTGCGCAAGTTGCGCTACTTCGTCGCCGTCGCCGACACGTTGCACTTCGGCCGTGCCGCCGATGAGCTGCACATCGCGCAGCCGGTGCTCAGTCGGCAGATCCGTGCGCTGGAACAGGATCTCGGCACTCCGCTGTTCACCAGGGACAGCCACGGCGTGGCGCTGACCGACGCCGGCAGGCAGTTGCTGACCGACGCTGGCCCGCTGCTGGCCTCCGCGCACGCGGTCCGCCGCCGGGTGACCGTGGCCGCACGCGGCAGCCAGCGGCTAATGGTCGGCTTCCGGGCCGGTATCCCGGTCATCCCGGCGGCGCGGGCCTTCGAGGCCCGGCACCCGGACGTGGTCGTGGACGTGCAGCGGATCGAATGGGACGACCAGGCCACGACGCTGCTCGACGGCCGCATCGACGTCGGCTATGTACGGCTGCCCATCGACGAGACCGGCCTGCGCGTCACCCCGCTGTACACCGAGCCGCGGGTAGCGGTGCTCCCTGCCGGCCACCGGTTGGCCGGCAAGGAGGAGGTCACCGAGGCCGACCTGGCCGGCGAGCCGCTGGTCTGGCATGGCGACACGAGCACGCAGCCCACCAGGCGCCCGCACCCTAACGCCGGGTACCTGGTGCGCGGGGTGGACGAGACGCTCGAGCATGTCGCGGCCGGCCGGGGCATCTCGTTCCTGGCTCGTTCGGCGACCGTGTTCTACTCACATCCGGACATCAGCTACGTGCCCATCCCGGATCTGGCGCCCGACCAGGTGTGCCTCGCGATGGCGGCATCGCGCACCTCGCCGGTGGTCGACGACTTCTTCACCGCGGCTCAGGCGACGGCCGAGATCACGGCAGAATGTGGGAACTATGAAATGTGGCAGCTTGGAAGCGGTGCCGTTTCAAAGCACGGTTGAGCAGTTCGACTGACAACAGCGTGTGGATCGGACATCGGGACAGTTCCGCTGCTACAGAATGGGCTGAGATTACGGGCGGGCATTGCACATGCAGGCCGCTCGTCCGGCAGAGTGCGTCGCTACTGGCGGAGGCATGGGCTCGTTCGCGCTTGTCCTGTGGCCACGTATTAGGTGCGGGTGTCGCTGGCTGATGGTGCCGGTGACACTCGCGAGCAACGCCTGCGGCATCTCGATGGCGAGTTGCGGTAGGGCGGCCAAGGGCCTCGCGTGGCCGGTGTGGTGGCCGCTGGTGTCGGGGAACGTGGTCGGCGAGAGACCGGTGGCAGCCGGACCCGTTCAACGCCATCGGGTCGACGGGTGGCTGGCAGGGCCCCAGCCGAAGTCATTGGGCGGCAAGTAGTTCGCGCCGGATGTCGAAGCGCGCCGGCAGCGCGGCTGGCCGGCACGGCGGCATCTCGGCCAGAGCGAGCCGACCGAGGGAAATGGCAGATCGGTGAGAAACGGCGCTGAGACAGCCCTATGAGAGAGACGTAAACGGCCTGGTCACGGCGTCGCCGACGGACAACCCAGATGAGAACCTACAGACCTATTCGCTTCAGATGGAAATGCGATCTAGATCATTGTTCGGGCCAGCCGCGGCCCAGAGCCTCGGGGTCCGATGCCGTCGAGCTTCTGATCACGAATATGACAGTTCAGCGCTCGGCGGCGGGGGGCTCCCGCGTGTCCGTGGGATGCGCGCGGCGGCGGACCTGTCGCGGCGGTTGTCCGCGCCCCGGCCTGGTCGGGGAAACCCGCAGTGATACTGATACTCGGCGATCCTGGGGCCGTGGAGCCAGTCCTGAGTTCGGGGGGATGTGAGGTGTGGCCGATCTTCAAGAAGCCTACCGACGGTGACGGGTCGCGCCGACTGCCGAGCCTGCTGACTGTCGGTTCGCCGCTGACCGTGGCACGGGCGGCCCATGGCTGGCTGCGGCGCGGAATGGCGGCGCTCGCGGTCCCGCTGCCGCAGGGCGCGCCGGCCGACGTCGGTGAGTTACCCATGCCGCGGCAGCCGGCTCCTGCCTACCCGGCCGCCTTCTCGTCCGACAGTCCGAGCGTGGGTCGGGCGCGGCTGGCCGTGCTCATCGACGCAGACAACGCCCAGGCGTCGCTGGTCGGGCAGGTGCTGGCGGAGGTCGCCACATTCGGCACCGCCCACGTCAAGCGGGCGTATGGCGACTGGACGAGCACCAGCCTGAAGAGCTGGAAGGAACAGCTGCTCGCCCACTCGATCCAGCCGATCCAGCAGTTCGCCTACGTCGCGGGCAAGAACGCCACCGACGCGGCCATGGTGATCGACGCGATGGACCTGCTCTACCGCGGCCGGCTCGACGGGTTCTGCCTCGTCTCCAGCGACAGCGACTTCACCCGGCTGGCCGCACGGCTGCGCGAATCGGGCCGGATCGTCTACGGCTTCGGGGAACGCAAGACGCCGCGGTCGTTCGTCGCGGCCTGCGACAAGTTCGTCTACGTCGAGAACCTGGCCGACCCGCGGGCGGCGCCCGCACCTGCCGATCTGCCCCTTGCTCGGCCGGCCGGCGCCTCGCCAGCTGAGCCCGTGGCCGCCGACGGCGCGAAGCCGGCACCGCGCCAGCCCGTCCCCGGCGCCCGGCTTCGCGGTGACACGAATCTGGTGAACGGGCTTCGTGACGCCGTCGAGGAGGCGTCCGACGACGACGGCTGGGCCAGCCAGGCGTACGTCGGCAGCATCATCAGCAGGCGGTCCTCGGATTTCGACCCGCGTGACTACGGCTACCGGAAGCTGGGTGAACTGATCGCCGCGATCGACCTGTTCGAGGTCGAACGCCGCTCGGCCGGCACCGGCAAACCCGCCGTTGTCTACCTCCGCGACAAGCGTCCCCGCCGCGCCCACTAGCCCGAGTTTCCTAGCTAGTTCGATCTTGGCTGGTGTTTTCGCAGCTTATGACCAATGTTGATCTTCCGGATCTGTATGACCTAAGTCCGGGGCGCCCACCTCGCGAGGCCGAAGATCTCGGCGAGCCGGTCCTGGGTGGGAGTGGTCTCGGTCAGCATACGGCGCACCTTCGGACGGCCTCCGCTCGACGGGTAGATCATCACCGTCTCCTGGATGCCGGCGAGTTCGTCGAGCAGGACCCGCACCGAGAGCTCCAGCCCCTGGGAAGCCTGGGACGTCGACTGAGCTGACCCGGTCCTTCCGCGAGGTTGAACGGCGGAGAGCAGCCGGCCGTAGGTCGGTGGCTCGGAACGTGCGGATGGGTCAGACATGGTCCAAGGCGCGCAGTGGTTGGCGGGTGAGGATCGGTCGGCTATGAGTCCGTCCGCCGGTAGGTGGTGGCTTTGCCTCTGCCGCCGAGTTGAAGGATCAGCCCGCGACCGCGCAGGTTTCGCAGTGCCTTGCGGATGTTCGGAGCGGAGAGCCCGAGCTCCTCGGCGAGGTCGCTGACGGTTCTTTCCTGACGGGTCAGGGCCTGGTAGACGCGACGCTCTGTGGCGCCCAGCGGGGGCTCGGCGGTCGCCGCAGGCGTGGCGGTCGCGAACTGGTGGAGGACGACGGTGAACCGGATGCCACTGTCCACGTAGTGGGCTGGCGGCAGGCCATGGTCGACGAGGGCCTCGGTGACGGTGGGAATTCCGCTGGCGAGGGCTTCGATGACCCGAGCTCCGGTCTGCGGGGAGCGGACGTGCTGGCAGATCGCGACCAGTCTGGCGTTGCGGACGGAGGTCACCGCGTCGCGCCCGAGTCGGTCGACGGTGATGCCGTACAGACCGCCGGGATTGGCCACTACCAGGCGGTCCCGCAGAAGCCGCACTTCGACGGCCAGCCCGGCGGACCAGTGGTCGAGGTCGCGGTGGATCAGTGCGTTGGCGACCAACTCACGGAAGGCGACGAGTGGGTAGATCGGACGGTCACGAACGCTGCCGTCCATCTCGGCGACGATGGCGGTGTCGAAGGTACGTCGGGCCCAGAGCAGCGCCGCGTCAAGCATCCGCGGGACCGGCCCGCTGATGGTGACCTGGTTGCGGGCCCGCGTTGCAGCGGAGTCGGTGGGCAAGGGCTGCGCGGCGGCTTGGATGACGTAGCGAGGGAACCATTGTTGGGGATGGACCCCGAGAGCGAGCAGTCCCGCGACGGTTGGCTGCCCGCCATCCATCGTGACCCCAGCCCGGCGCAGGAGCTCGGTGTCGTCGGGAAAACGGCCGAGCCCGGCCGGGTCGCGTTCGCGGACAGCGAGTAGAAAAGCATCGACGAGTTCGCTGTCCAGGTCGTCGACGGTGGCGCCCTCGACAGGTGAACGGTCGAACAGCGGTGGCTGGCGAGCGGTCAGAAACCCCTGTTCCTCCACCTCCGACAGGGCGTAGTCGCCGTCGTAGCCACGTAGGTACGCCCGGCCGGTCGCGGTGACGCGGCAGGGCTTGGTCGACCGGTCGCACTCGTGGACCTGCGCAACCACGACTGCGGCCCCGTCGACCTCCCCGTCGTCGATCGTGAGACGGACCGGCGGTGTGAATGCCCGGGCACTGGCAGCCAGACCCTGCTTGAGTATCTGCGGGTCGCTGAGCTCGACGGGGCGGAACCCGGCCCGCTCGTCGAGCCCCAGGATGATGGTCCCGCCACCGGGCTGGTTTGCCAGCGCGCTCAGCGTCGAGGTCAACGAGACGGGTAACCCGCTGGCGGCAGACTTGACCTCCACCTCGGTGGTGTCGCCTCCGGCGGCGCGCAGGAAGGCGATCATCTGGCTCACGTCACGCGGCACACCCAAATGTAACCACAGCGGAGTTACATTTGGCGTGCGGCGGTTACATTTGGCGGTCGTGGCTCGCGCCCCAAGATCGGAGAACAGGGAAGATCGGCGGCGGGACGGTCGGCACTGGCTGCGAGGGGTATCGACCGGCCGCCCTCCCTTCGATCACAGGAAGGTCGACGCGACCACGACGCCCAGCGGTCACGATCACCGTGCGGCCCGGAAGTGCGCTGAACCGTGGAACTGGCGCGGCACGCCGTTTGGCCGACTCCTGCACCGTCGCCGGAGTCACCGCAGCGTACGTGTCGGCAGTGATCGTGATGGTGGAGTGGCCGCAGCCGCTCGGACACTTCCTTCAGCGTCTCCCCCGACTCCAGCCCCAACGTGGCCGAACTGTGCCGCAGATTCTTGATCAGAATCCTGGGCAGCTTCGCGTGCCTCGACAGCGTCTCGAAACGAGACGACACGGTGTCCGGATGCCAGGCTGACCCGTCCGCCTGCGTGAACACCAACCCGGAGTCCGACCAGGCCGCACCCATCACGAGCTTCTGCTCAGCCTGCCGACAGTGCAAGCGGCGCAGCGCCTCCACGACGTCAGAGTCGAGGACACCCGTCCGCGCTGACCGTCTGGTCTTCGGCTTCGACAGCCGGGCCTCAAGCGGAACTCCCCACCAAGAAAATCTTGATGGGGATGAGGCGAGCGTCGTGGAGGAGCCAGTTGACGACGGCAGCGGTCAGCACCGAGGACACCGACAACCCGAACACTGATCGAGATCGCCACCCGTCGCGATCATCATTGGATCTCGACGGATACCACAATTGATCTCGGTGGACTCGGGTGGAATTGAACCACCGGCCTCTTCCTTATCAGGGAACGTAAACATCCAATTTTGATAGTTCAGTTGATCTGAAAATCACTCTAAGATGCTGGTCAGAGGGCAATTTTGATGCCGTCTCCTGTCGCGGGATATCGCCTCAGGCGTCCGCGTCCGCGGACAAATTGCGGACAAACGATCAACGCTTGGAGCGGTCGGAATGGGCTACTCAAAGAAGCGGACCGGCAAGAACAGCAAGACGCGCTACACCGCGTGCTACCTCGATCTGCGAGGCCAGCTGCGCTCCGCCGGCACCTACGGTGTCAAGAAGGACGCCGACCGGGCATGGCAGGCCGCCGAGGTGAAGCAGAACGAGGGACGGGTCGGCGACCCGAAACGCGGCCGGCAGACCTTCGAGCAATACGTCACCAGGACGTGGTTTCCCAACCATCTGATTGAGCCGAGCACCCGAGGCGTCTACCGCTACTGCGTGAAGGCCCACATCATGCCGTGGTTCCAGACGATGCGGATGTTCGAGATCATGCCCGGCGACGTCCGGGAGTGGGTCACCGACCAGATCAGCCGCGGCCTGAGTCCGAGTGCGATCTCGAAGAACATGACGATCCTCGGCGCGATCTTCACAACGGCACTGAACGATCAGGTGACCTTCCTGCACCCCTGCCGGGGAGTCAGGACTCCGGAAGTTCCGATCAAACCGCTTGAGATCATCGCACCCGAGCAGTTCGACCGGATCTACGATGCGCTCGACAACCCGGTCTTCCGACTCCTCGTCGAGCTGGACATCGAAAGCGGCATGCGCTGGGGCGAGCTGACGGAACTACGGCCTCGAGACGTCAACCTCACCGCCGGGATCGTGACCGTCAGCCGTGCTGTGGTGCCGGTGAGCCCGCAGGACCACCCCACCGGCGGCCGGTTCCTCGTCCAGGAATACCCGAAGGACAAGGAATACCGACGCTTCACGATCAGCGCACAGGTAATCGACAAGCTGCGTGAGTACATCCAGCTACGAGGGCTCGGACCGGACGATCTACTGTTCCCCATGCCGGAGCAGGACACGCCCGCCGCTCCCCGACCTGCCGACCCGGCCGGCGAGGACGACACGCTCGGGTTAACCGAACCGAACGCGAAAGGCCGCCAGTACCGCCACGGTACGATCACCGCCTACTCGATGGCGCCGTGCCGCTGTCAGCACTGCAAAAGCGCCTACGCGGCCTACCGGGCGAAGCGCCGCGCCGCAGGCAAGGACAACCCACGCAAGGTCCGCCGCCAGCGGGACACCGACGGTCATATCCCGGGCGACTGGTTCCGCAAACAGATCTGGCACCCGGCGGTGGCGGCGGCCGGGATCGGGCGACGGGTTCGTGTTCACGACTTGCGCCACGCTCACGCATCCTGGCTCCTCGCCGGTGGCGCCGACCTCCAGGTCGTGAAAGAGCGCATGGGTCACGGCTCGATCGCCACAACACAACGCTACCTGCACACGCTGCCCACCGCTGATGAGACTGCCCTCAACGCGCTCGACCGCATCCGCGGTCGCCGGACCGCGTAAATTCACGGTCAGCGAGTGACCGCCTCCCGTTCCGAACTGCTGTCCGTCGCGGGTCACCCCCACGGGCGTGGGGACGGCCTCATCCCAGCAGGCCGCGTTTCCCCTCCAGGCGGATCACCCCCACGGGCGTAGGGACGGCCGTGCATGCCGGTAGATTTTTTCCGCGAGTTCAGGATCACCCCCACGGGCGTGGGGACGGCTATCGGGACCCGCCACAGCTGGCGATCTACCACGGATCACCCCCACGGGCGTGGGGACGGCGGCATTCGCGCGCGCGGCAACTGCGGAAGAGGCGGATCACCCCCACGGGCGTGGGGACGGCGGCATTCGCGCGCGCGGCAACTGCGGAAGAGGCGGATCACCCCCACGGGCGTGGGGACGGCTTCCTCCTGCGCCGCGATGGATGCGTCCAACGCGGATCACCCCCACGGGCGTGGGGACGGCTGCGCCGTCATGCCGCGCCTGCATGGGGTTTGCGGATCACCCCCACGGGCGTGGGGACGGCCACGGCCACCGGTGTTGTCGCAGGTCATAAGCCGGATCACCCCCACGGGCGTGGGGACGGCTATCGGGACCCGCCACAGCTGGCGATCTACCACGGATCACCCCCACGGGCGTGGGGACGGCGTACTCGACCACGACGGATAGGTGTCCGTCG
>NZ_CAUVXG010000044.1:0-5338 GCF_963555885.1 Protofrankia sp. Cr2 | reverse complement strand
GACACCCACCCACAAAGACAGCTGCGCGGGCGGATCACCCCCACGGGCGTGGGACTGTCCGACGCTCGGTGTAACTGGTCGTGGCACTCAGTGAGGTCTCAGTTGGTGGTAGTCGGGGTCAGGCGTCCCTCGAAGCTGATCGCCAGGGCGTTCAGGGCAGGCTTCCAACGGATCATCCAGCGTGCCCTGCCCCGGCCGGTGGGGTCGAGGGAACGCGTGACCAGGTACAGGCATTTCAACGCGGCGTCCTCGGTCGGGAAATGACCCCGCGCACGGACCGCCCGCCGGTAGCGGGAGTTCAACGACTCGATCGCGTTCGTCGTGCAGATCACCTTCCTTATCTCGACGTCGTAGTCGAGGAACGGAATGAACTCTTCCCAGGCGTTCCGCCACAAACGGATTACGGCCGGGTAGCGGCCGCCCCAGGTTTCGGTGAAGTCGGTGAAACGGGCGTCCGCACGGAGTGGGCCGCCTTTATCGACGACGTCGAACACGGCGATCTGCGCTTCTGACGTCACCGACAGCACGCCCCCGGGCCCGTCTCGGTACCGGGGAGACAGGCCCGGGAGACAACGATGCCCCCGACCCGATCGTCTCGGGCGGGGGCATCGTCACTACATCAGGCCGGGCACGTACCGACAGACCGAGTAGACCGTAGCCACAGCTCGGTCCCACTCACACTCGAACTCCAATCGGTAATCTCTGTCAGCAACGCCCAAGGCCAAATCCTCCAAACAACCCGGAGCGATTCATGTCTCCTCTTCAATAACAAATAGAATCTCTTTTGATCTCGTCCATTTTGTAAGAGAATACCTATCTACCGAATTAATTCTTTTTTGCGCTCCTACAAAGTTGACTCGCCCGGCAACCCCTTTCACAAAATTTATATATTCATTGTAATTTAATACTTGGAGTCGCCGAGAAGAATCAAGAAAGGCGAAAAAACAATGTTCGCCGTAGTCAATCCCAAGAGCTTCTCCTATCAACCTCCAGCCAAATTCACGAGCTCGATACCAATGCTTCCCATCGCCATCCCATAGTCGATCGAAGAGGACTCTGTTTCTAAATTTTCCATCAAACTCATCAAAATCTTCCCCGTTCCTCTTTTTCATCAGACAGTCGCTTGATGCAGACTTCCATGAAGTACGATTATGCGATCAAAGTCGCCGCACTCGTTCATGGATAGATTCAATCCGTGCACCAGAATCAGATGTCCGACCATCTTTTCATGGTCCATATAAAGAGCCTCCGTTTCCACAACTATCTCGAGTGCCGACTCAACGTCGTCTCGACTGCCCGCGCGGGCGAACTGGGAGATTACTGCTGGTATAGAACCAGGCATCATAATGTCACCCGATAGTCTCGCCTCAAAAATCTCCCTTACAGCATCAAACCTCTCGTTCGCGAGCGCCCAGTCATCTACAAGAAGAAACTCGTTAAGAACAGCTTCCAGGTCCACGACCTACTATCCTACCCATGCAGTTAGTGCCACCGATAATGCATCGTATAGCGAAGATTTCCAGTACCATTATAAACATCCACATGAACATGATTACCTGCAGCACAAGGACCCCTGTAAACGGCGCACCCCCGCGGCCGATACCGGCGCTCGAAACGCTTTGCGGCAGCAATAGCGACGCGACGACTAGGGTAAAATTTTCCACCTGTAGCATACGTCGTGGCCCGCGCTGGTCTCGCGAACCGTGCCACTCCTGCGAAGGAGACGGCGCTACCTTCCGTGGCTGCCGGCGCAACTGGACCAGCCAGCAGGCCGCCGACTGCCGCCGAGACAGCAAACCCCGTCCAGCTCCAGTTGCTGGTTCCCGCGTTCTCCGCCGCGTAGGCTGCGGCACCAGCCGCTATACCCACCGCGACACCGCATACAACCGATACCCCGCATGCGACGGCACCGATCACACCGGCCGCGACAGCTGTGAACTTGAGGACCGACCGCCAGCCCCACTGGCCGTTAAGATCGGTGCAGTTGATCGGGTCACCGGCGCAGTAGTCGTACGGGTTGGCGTTACCGCCGGGGAGCGGGTCGACCTGCAGGAACCGGCCGGTCAGCGGGTTGTACAACCGGACACCCATCAGGACCAGCCCGCCGAGGGTGTCCGCGGAGCGTTCCTTGCCCCCGAGCCAGCCGTACCGGGAATACGCGGCGGAGGCGAAAATCGGTAAGCCGAACTCGTTGCTATCCGCGAAACTGGCGATCGAGCTCACGGTGGTCGTGTCATCGGCGGTCGCCACGACGTCCCCGTGCAGGTTCGTCAACTGGACCGTCACCGTGCCGGTGCTAGCCTGGATCGCGGCCAGATCTCCACCGATACTTTCAAGATTCCGGGTCCACGTGCCGTCGGACACCCCGATCCACGCCGGGCTGTCCCCGCCGTCGGCGTAATGATTCGTCGACGTCGTCGAACCTTGCGTCCACGACCGGATGCGGCGCGCCGGATCCAACGCGTAGCTACGGCTGGTCGACCCCTGAGTCTGGGAGGCGACCATGTCATTGACGTAGTAACCGACACTCGCCGCCGCCCCACCGGCCACCGTCAACCCGGTGGTACGGCCGAACAGGTCATAGGTGTAGCCGGAGTTGGTAAGCCGGTCGGCCTGATCGTAGGTGGAGTTCAACGTGAAATCGGGCGTGGTGGTCGACGAGCAGTTCCCACTCGTCGGGTTACCCCCGGCGTCGGGATGGTTGACCAGGCTCGTCCGGTTGGACTCGGCGTCGTAGGTGTACTGCCGGGTGGAACAGATCACCGGACCGCCGTAGGCGCGGGTATCCGCGGCCTGGACCAGCCGGCCGGCCGGATCGTAGGTGTAACCGGTGCTGTTCGCCGGGCCGGCGTCCGCCCGCACCTGATCGAACACCGACCGCTTCTGGTTGAACGCCAACCAGGTCGTCCCCGACTTGGCGTAGGTCAACACGGTCGGGTTGCCATCGTTGTCGAACCGGGTAGTCGCCGTGATCCCGTTCGGATACGTCTGACTGGTCAGCTTCCCGTCCGCGTCGTAGGAGCCGGAGAACGTCGACGGCGCGCTACCGGCGCCGACGTTCAACGCGGTCACCAACCCGCGATGCTCGGACGCCGAATCGTAGATGTAGGTCGCCGTCCCCTTCCCGTCGGCACGCGACGTGACCTGCCCGTCGATGTCGTAGCCGGTCGTGGCGGTGTTGCCGTCGGCGTCGGTCTGCGAGGTGACCCGGCCGAGACTGTCATAACCGATGGTCAGCGTCGTGCTGCCGTCCCCGGTGCTGGTCGGCAGACCCATCGTCGTGCTGTAGGCAAACGTCACCGTCGGCAGGGTGGTGCCACCGTCCGCCGCAGGACTCGCCGCGATCGCCGCGGAACTCTTCCGCCCCGCCGCGTCGTAGCTGGTCGTGGCCGTGCGGGTCGTCGCATTGACCGTTTCGACCGCGGTCAGCACCTGGCCGAGGTCGTTGTAGGTGTACTTCACCGTCGCCAGCGGATTCCCCGACGACGGCTGCGCCGCCGGCCCACTGGTACACGGCCGCCCCGTCCACGCCGCGTTCACACAGCCACCGCTACCAGTCGCCGTGTAGTAGGCGGTCACCGTGGTGAACGCGTCCGTGCCGGCACTGTTCGCCTTCGGCATCCGCGACTCGACAACCTGCCCGGCGGTGTTGTAGTAACTGATCCGCGCGACCGTCGGGTTCCCCGACCCCATCTGCACCGTGACCGTGGTGGGTCTGCGCTGGATCCACCCGGAGGTGTTCGGGTCCGCGCCGGCCTTGGCTTCATAGCCGTTGACCGTCACCCGACTGTCCCGATCGGTCCCCGTGCTGATGCCGCCGACCCGGGCGCTGGCCGTGACCGTCGTCGCCAGCCGGTACGGGGTCGGCGCGGACGGCGCGCCCTGGTCGTAGTCGGTGTGCACATGCGCCCGCGCCGACACCGTCGACCCGTCGTCGAGGAGCACCTGATGGGTCGGCCCGTAGCTGTCGACCACCTCGACACCGTCCGCGGCGTACACGGTCTGGTCGTCGAGCTGCTGGGCGCGCGCCGCCGACGCGGTCAGCGCAGTCACCGTCGGATCCGTGTCCGCCGTCGGAGTGACCGCCTGCGCCCGGTTCCCCGCACCCAACGTACGAATCACGTTGCCCTTGACGTCATGCTCCGTCGTACTGATCTGCCAGGCCCCCGCCCCATAGCTGGCGGTGTTGACCTGCCGGCCGTCACTATTCACATAGGTCAGGTCCGCGTACGGCCAGTCGCTGCTGGTCGGCGGGCTTGCCGGCACGTGACCGGCGGGGAACACCGCCGCCCCATACAGCGGCAGATCGGTCTGTGCCCAGCCCGCGACCGCGCTCGGGGACAGATCGATCGGCGCCCCCGTCCCCGACACCGGCACGTCGTAGACGACCGTCTGGGTGGCGGTCGGCCCGGACGGATCCGGCCGCGACACGCTGGCCAGCCGACCCGTGCCGTCGTAGCTCATGGTCCAGGCGGCCTGCCCCGGCGGAGTGATCGTCGCCAGCCGCCCTTGGGCGTTGTAGGAGTAGACGGTCTGCAGGTGCGAGCCGTCGGTGTTGTCCAGCCGCGGATCCCAGACGGCGCGCAGATGCCCGGTCGAGTCATACAGATACCGGGCGACGGTCACCGGGGTGGCGCCGTTGAGGTTCATCGCCAGCGCGGAGACCCGGCCGGTGAAGTCTCCCCAGGTGCCCGGGTCGGTCCCGGTCGCGGTCGTGGAGGCGGCGTAGGTGACATCCAGCGCCCGGCAGCCCGCCACCAGCGTCGTGCAGCTAATTCCGGCGGGCACGGGGGCCAGGATCCGGGTCACCCGCCCGGAGCTGTCGGTGGTGAACGTCGAAGTGCTGTTCGAGCCGGGTTCGACGACCTGGCTGACCACCCACACCGTGCCCGCGCCCACCGTCTTCGCCGTGTACACGGTCTTGGTACCGTCGGCGTCGGTGACGGTGAACTGGGTCGCCGAGTCCTTGACCAGCACCGAACCGTCAACCCCGGCGTCCCCGACCCCCGCATAGCTGTATGGATAGCCTCCACTGCCGGTCCGGGTGTAGATCGACTGGACGCCGTCGGCGCCGGTCAACGTCGCATACCCGCCCGTGGCGGTGCTGTCGGTCAGCGTTTCGGCCGCCGAGCCCGCGGCCGGGCCGGGCAGGGCCGCCGTCCACCCCGGCCCGAACACTCCGGCCGGCAGCGACGACGCCGCCGCCGGCGCCAGCGAAGTCGCGGTCCGCCCGGCGGTCAGGCTGCCGGTGTAGGTCGGCATCGACACGTCCGTCGCCGACACCGACAAATCCCCGGTCAACGGCGCCCACGTGCCCGGCCCCACCGGCTGGGTCGCC
>NZ_CAUVXG010000043.1:36799-43032 GCF_963555885.1 Protofrankia sp. Cr2 | reverse complement strand
GGTCGGGGCCGGCTGGGTCGGGGCCGGCTGGGGGTGGACAGCGTCTCGGCGGCGGTGCGGATGTCATCATCGAGACGCAGCCCAATCCCGGCCCGGACCGTCCAACCCGGGCCGTAGACGACAGCCGCAGCCCGGGCCAGATCCAGAGCGAACGCGTGGGCCGACTGCGGGCGGGTCGCGGGATCCTTCGCCAACGTGCGCATCACCAGATCCGCCACCGGAGCAGGCACCCCAACCGGCGGCGACGGAAGAACATTAAGGTGGTGGTGGGCGAGCGCCGGGGCCGGCAGCGCCGGATCAAACGGTGGTGTTCCGGTGAGGAGTTCGTAGAGGAGTATCCCGAGGGCGTAGAGGTCGGTGGCCGGACTCAACCGGCCACCGAGGATCTGCTCCGGAGCCATATACCGCGGGGTGCCGATAACCGCGCTCGCCGTGGTCGCCGACCCCTCCACGATTTTCGCGATACCGAAATCGGTGACCTTCAGCAAACCGGCGGTATCGAACATAATGTTGTCCGGTTTGATGTCACGGTGCAGCACCCCCCGGCCATGCGCACAGGACAACGCCGCCGCCACCGCCAGCCCCACCGCACACGCCGTCTCCGCCGACATACCCGCCCGCCGACGGGTCAACGTCCCCCCGCCCAGCAACTCCATCACGATCAGATGTAGATCGTCTGCGGCGACCGCGTCATAGACTCGGACGATGTGGGGATGGTCCAGGGCTGCAAGTAACCGCGCCTCGGCGCGGCTCTTGTCCGCAGTCCCGTCCGGCCCGCCCGGCAGAATCTTGATCGCCACATCGCGGTGCAGCTCCCGGTGCCGGCCCGCCAGCACCAACCCAAACGCACCCGCACCCAGCTGGGCACCCAGCTCATAGCCGGGCAGCGCCGCCGCCACCCGCCCCTCGTTGACAATCATGATGCGGGAACTGGCACGCGCTGACCATGACGTTCACCGGTCACCATTGCGAAACCCCCCAATACGCCCCACAACACCAAGCGTGATCCTAGTGGTGCCAGACGCGACCGGGTCGCCCAGCCCACCGCCAGAACCACACATCCGGCGCCGGCCGTCCTCAGAAGATCGGAAACCGACCGACCACCCACCTCCGCTGGGTCACCCAGCATCACGAGCCTGCCCGCCATGCCTGGGCTGGGTTCCACGCCGCGGCAGACCGCGATCCGCCCGGCGAGCCAACGCCACGCACCCTGTTGCCGGGCGCGGAGCAGATCTGTTCCGGTCCACGACCCCGCCGGCTCTCAACTCAACGACCCGGCCGGCTCTCAACGATGTGAATCTGATGCTGCTCCAGCAACATCTCATTCACATCCTTTAGAGCGCCCGGCAATAGGGGAGTGGATCAAGGAGCGGGGCTGGGGTACGTAGATCGCAAGGCGGAGGAGGGAGGCACCGGAGGTGTTGGGTGTCGACCGACGGAGCCGGGGTACCCGTGCATCGCGCAGCGATGGATGGGGAGCGATGCGGCGAGGTGCGGACCCCAGCCTCGCGACGCCGCATCCCTATTGCCGGGCGCTCGTAGCCTCGTGAACCGATGCGTTCTGGTCTGATCCACCAGTTCACGCTCGCATGCGGACGCATGATCAGCATAAGGGATCATGCACGTTCCACTTCCCGGGCCGGCTGCGGACCGTGACGTGCGAGAAGGATGGCAGGGTCACGGCACGGTCACGACAGGCCACGACAGGCCACGACAGGCCAGATGCCCAAGTCGGCGGCATGATCTGGGCATCGGTGCAGGTACGGCGGATGAGTCGGCCGGTACGCCGGGTTCTGTAGGCCGGGCGCCTTACGGCCCCCGACCGGCGGTCATCTATCTCGGGCTGGCGTTGCCGACAGCCTCCAGCGGTCCACCCGCAGGCTCGGGCGGGCAGCCCTCGAACGCCTGCGCAGTTCCCGGGCCTCACGGCCCCGGAACCTTTCGACCTTGCTCCGGGTGGGGTTTACCTAGCCGCCCGGGTCACCCCGGGCGCTGGTGCGCTCTTACCGCACCGTTTCACCCTTACCGGCATCCGAGGACACCGGCGGTCTGTTTTCTGTGGCACTGTCCCGCGGGTCACCCCGGGTGGGTGTTACCCACCACCCCGCCCTGTGGAGCCCGGACGTTCCTCGGCGGCTCCACCGCAGCGGAACCGACGCGACCGCCTGGCCGACTCATCCGTGATCCTGAGCATATGACACCGCGACCGGGTCCGGCCTGGCGTGACAACCACGTATTGGGATACTGCGTGGCAGAGACAGCGCAGACCGACTGTCGGGTCGCTCATGAGACAAGGGACGGGGATCGGCCTTGACGACACCCGGAGATCAATCCGCCAGGAAAATCGACTACACCCGGCCAGCTGTGCCGTCGCCGACCGGGAGTACCCCTCCACCGGTACCCGCCGCACCAGGGCCAGCGCCCGCTACACCCGGCGGAACCGGCCCCGCACCCGAGTCGGCCGCGCAGCGTCGGGGCATCGGTTACACCACGTACGCGGTCACGGTTCTGGTCCTGCTGATCGCCATCGCAGTGATCATGTTCGTGCTGAAGAACAACGCCCGGGTCAACATCTGGCTGTTCGGTTCGTTCCACAACATGTCGGTCGCGGGCGCGCTCGCGGCGTCAGCGACGGCCGGCCTCGTCATCGGCCTCCTGATCGGGCTGATCACCCAGATCAAGGTCCGCAAGGAGGTGCGTCAGTACCGGCGCGGCAACCGCTGACCGGCGCAACCGCCAACCCGCTCACCCACCCGTCACACCACCACGCCTTTCTGGCGTTCGTCACTGACGTTCGTCACTGGCGTTTCGTCACTGACGTTCGTCACTGACGTTCGTCACTGGCCTTCCTCGACCAGGTGGGCGGCGTGGATCCCGTCGTTGAAGCCGCGCAGCACCGCCGGACCGTCCGAGTACCAGTCGATCGTCGACATCGACACCAGGTCCAGATGCAGCCGGTAGAGCACGGCGGGCGTGGCGTCGAGCGCCAGCTGTGTCAGCGCCTTGATGGGCGTCACGTGCGAGACGACGAGGATCCGTGCGCCCGGATGCGCGGCGAGGATGCGGTCCCGGGCGGCGGTGACCCGCCGGACCGTGTCCAGGATGCTCTCGCCACCGGGCGGTGGCACCGACGGATCGGCCAGCCAGGCGTTGAGCTCCTCCGGGAAACGCCGGCGGACCTCGCCGAAGGTCAGTCCCTCCCAGGTGCCGAAGTCGGTCTCCCGCACATCGTCGTCGACGACGTAGTCCCGGCCGAGGGCGTCCGCGGTCTGGCGGGCTCGTTTGAGCGGCGAGCAGTACACCGCCTCGAACTCGACCTCACGCAGCCGTACCGCCACCGCGTCAGCCTGTGCATAGCCGACGTCGGTCAGACCTGCGTCCACCGTGCCGCTGAAGCGCTTCTCCACCGACATCGGGGTCTGCCCGTGGCGCAGCAACACAGTGGTCGTGGGTGGCGCCGGCGGAGCCATCCACCCGGACAGCCGGTTCGTGGTCGGCGCCCGGTGCGGTGTGGGCTCGGGTGACTGGGGTTCCGGCGGCTCCCAGGTGCGTCCCTGGGCGGCTGCGTCCATGGCCTCGTTCGCCAGCCGGTCGGCATGGCCGTTGCGCTCCCGCGGAATCCAGCCGTAGCGGACCTGCGGAAAACCGAGCGCGACGTCCGCGGCTTGCATCGCCAGCGGGCGCATCGCCGGATGTTTGATCTTCCAGCGTCCGCTCATCTGCTCGACGACCAGTTTCGAGTCCATCCGGACCTCCACGGCGGCGTCCGGATCGATGTCGGCCGCCGCTCGCAGGCCCGCGATCAGCCCCTGGTACTCGGCGACGTTGTTGGTCGCCCGACCGATCGCCCCGGCCCGTTCGGCCAGCACCTCGCCGGTTTCGGCGTCCCGCACAAGCGCTCCGTACCCGGCCGGGCCCGGATTGCCCCGTGATCCGCCGTCGGCTTCGACGACAAGCCGGCGCGACGGACGGTCATTCATGATCTGCTCCCATCACCGGTGCTCACACACCCGATTCGGCGGTCCGGACGAGGATGCGCCGGCATTCCTCACAGCGCATCACCTCGTCCGGGGCGGCCGCCGCGACGTCACGCAGGTCGGCGCCGGACAATTCCAGGTGACATCCCTCACACCGTCGCCGGACAAGCCTGGCCGCGCCGACACCCGCGGACGAGGCGCGCAGGCGTTCGTAAAGGGCGACCAGATCGGCGGCAAGGGTCGGGATGATGGCCTCGCGTTCACCGCGACGCGCGGCCGTCTCATCGTCGATCTCCGCGAGCGCGGTGTCCCGCCTGCCACCGGCTACCGCCAGCTCGGCCTCGAGGCGTTCCTGATCGGCCCGGATCGCCCCCGCGCGCTTCTGGAGCCCCTCGATGACCTCCATCAGCGCCAGCGTCTCGTCCTCAAGGGCGTTCTGCCGGCGAGCGAGCGAGACGATCTCCGCCTGAAGATTCTCCAGTTCGCGGGAACTGGAGATCTGCCCGGAGTCGAGACGTTTCTGGTCCCGGGCCGCCCGCGCCCGCACCAGGTCGACCTCGTCGTCCAGCTTCTGCTGCGCACGGCCCCGGTCCCGCAGCTCCGTCGAGACCCGAACCAGGTCGTCATTAATCGCGGCGAGCTGCGAACTCAGCTTGGCAATCTCGGCAAGCTCAGGCAGATTCCGCCGCCGGGAGGCGAGCCGGTCAAGGCTCGAGTCGATCGCCTGCACGGACAGCAGGCGAAGCTGGGTCGCTGGGTCGGCCTTCATGTGCTCCTCCCTGTGCTTACAAAACTTACAAAAGCGCGCTCACCGAGCTCGCCGTCGTGCGTGCCACGCTCACCGTGCCCAGAGCGCCTGAGGATAGGACTGTCCGGCTCACTACGCCTGGCCGGCAGCTGGCCCCGATGAGCTCGCATGCCACCGCCACGGGTCGGTGACCAGACTGGAAACCGTTGTGTTCACCGTACGACCTCGCCCGGCCAGGCCCGCGCCCAGCCGCGCGGAAGCGACCTGCAACCACGGCCATTCGCTCGCCCAGTGCGCCACGTCCACCACGGCGACGTCGTGCGCGCTGACGGCGTCCAGGACGTGGTGGTGACGCCCGTCGGCGGTTACCAGCACATCGGCTCCGGCGCGCGCAGCAGCGCCCACCAGCTCGCCGCCAGAACCGCCGCAGACCGCGATCCGGCGCACCGGGCGTTGCGGCGCACCGGTGGTACGCACCCCGCCCGCCGTGGCGGGCAGCGCGGCCGCCACCCGCGCGCAGAACGCGCCGAGTGGTTCAGATTCGGCCAGGTTGCCGACGCGGCCCAGTCCGCCGTTACCAGGCTCGGCCCCGGACGGTTGCGGCCCGGCCGGCTCGGTGAGCGGCCCGACGTCGCGCAGCCCGAGGACCCCCGCGAGCGCGTCACTCACACCGGGGCAGGCCACATCGGCGTTGGTGTGCGCGCTGAACAGCGCCACGCCCCCACGGATCAGGGTTGCCACGACCCGGCCACCCGCGTCGGTCTCCGCGACACCGTGAACACCACGGAGAAACAACGGATGATGGGTGACCAGAAGCTGCGCACCGCAACCAACGGCTTCCCGTGCGACGTCGAGTGTTGGGTCAACGGCGAACAGTGCATGGTGAACCGGCATGTCCGGGTCTCCGACCGTGAGCCCCACAGCATCCCACGCCTGCGCCCAGGACGGAGGATAGCTGCGGTCGAGCTCGGCAATACAGTCAGCCACGGTGCAATATGCTGCGGTCACCGTCCGGACACTACCCAACCGTGATCGGTACGGCTGGTCCGGCGTCTTGGTTGCGAGGCCGTATACGGCTACGGAACGCCGCGACGTACCGTGATCTGTGCGGCAGATGGACCGGGACCGCACATGCATGCCGATCCAGGCATGATCACGGTCGAAGGAGGCGCGAATATGGCACTATTCCGCGTCTGTGGGGGCCGCAGGAGACCTAAACCGGAGATGGGGATTGCGACATGGTGGATGTGTCCGTACGGTTCCAGATCGCCGGAGACGCCGAGGTTGTGCTGAACCTGCCCACGACACAGGCGGTGCGACTGGTGGAAGCCATCATGCACAACGTGGCCGAGGCGATGGCGGCGCAGGCACGTGGGGGCCAGCAGAGCCCACCAGGTTCGCAGGTTCAACAGGGCCAGCACCTCCAGCCTTCGCTGCAGGGGAGCATCGGTTGGGGTGACACCCAGCTCCGGGGCGAACCACCACCCTCGGGTCCGACCCGACGCCCG
>NZ_CAUVXG010000043.1:26369-36122 GCF_963555885.1 Protofrankia sp. Cr2 | reverse complement strand
CGTACACGGCTGGCGACACCGCTGGCCGTGGCCCCTGATCGACCGTCCGGGTTCACGCGCGCCGTACAGCGGTGTGCGTGAACGCCGACGTGCACCTGGACTGCCGTGCGCTGGGTGCTGCCGTGCACTGACGTACTGCCGTGCGCCGGGCACCGCCTGGTACCCGGGGGTACCGCTGCGTCCTGGCGCAGCGCCGGCCCGGCATTCGAGTGCACAGTTTTCCCAAACGCAACACAACTCTAGATCAACCCGGTACAACTCCGCACAGTTGCCCAGCAGAAGGGACACGGATCACCCATGGCGGGGGACATACCAGCCAACGAGCAAATCATCATGACGAATGCCGACGCGCCGGCAGACACCAGTGCCGGTGCCGGTGCCGGTGCCGGTGCCGGTGCCGCATCAGATCCCGCCGGACGGCTCTCGGCCGCCCAGGAGGCCACGCGGGTACTCCACCGCTACGGCCGAGTCAACATCGTCAGCGCGGCCGATGCGCTCTCCTCCCTGCGAGCCGGCGTGCGTGCCACCGCGACTGCCCAGGTACCCGCCACCATCCCACTCGACCCGGCTGCGCTGGGCCGGGTCGAACGCCTCGGCCTGGCGGCCTTCCGGTTACGGGCCAGCGCCGACTACCAGCAGGCCAAGCAGGACCGGGTCCGGGCTGACGAGCCGTGGGACATGGACGGGTCCTGTACCGACATTCCACCGCCACGAGGCTCGTCCAGGCGCGTTCCCGGCCCGGTCAACGGCTCCTCGACCGAGCACGACTCCCCCGGTCATCCCGATTCGCACAGCTCCCCCGATGTCCCGAGCACGCCTGACTCACCCGCAGCGGCCACCGTGCGGTCGCTGACCGCCAACACCATCGGCGACCGGATAGGCGAGCCGGTCGGGCATCCGGTCGGCGTGACGCCCACCAGCAGCTTCATGGAAGGCAGCGTCGCGGTCGGGTTGATCATCGTCGAAGGACCAACGGCCGATCTCCAGTTCACCGCCGCGGAACGCACCAAGGTCGTCGCGGAGGTCCAGAACGGGCTGTCCTGGTACGCAACCACCAATCCAGCAGCAGACCTCACGTTCAGCTACGACATCCGAATCGTTCGGATCTCGACGCCCCCGAATCCCGCCGCGGCCGATCTGGAGGCGCTCTGGCGGGATCCGGCCATGCGCCAGCTCGGCTACACACCGAACTTCGACGGCGTCTACGACTTCGTCGACGACCTGCGCGACTTTCATGTGACGCGATGGTCCTACTGCGCGTTCATGACCAAGTACCCGCTGTCATACTTCGCGTACAGTTCGGTCGGCGGCCCCCGGCTCGTCCTGTCCTACGACAACGACGGTTGGGGTCCGGACAACCTCGACCGCGTTTTCGCCCACGAGACCGGGCACATCTTCGGCTGCCCCGACGAGTACGCCACCAGTGGTTGTGACTGCGGTGGCGCCTGGGGACGGTTCGGCACTCCCAACGGCAACTGTGACGGCTGCGCACCAGACAGCGTCACCTGCCTGATGCGGTCCAACAGCTTCGAGATGTGCCGATACACCCCGAGCCACATCGGCTGGGGTGCAGGCGTGGCCGGCAATCCGGTCCTGGTACAGAGCAACTACGGCCAGGCCGGTAACTTCGAGCTGGTCGTACCGTCCTCGTTCGCCGGCGTGACCCACCTGTGGCGGGACAACGACGCCCCGGACCTGCCATGGCGGGAACCGTTCCAGATCGCACAGGCAAGCGGCCGGATCGACGCCCTCACCATGATCCAGAGCCGGCTGACGACCCCCGGAGCGCTCGAGGTGATCGCCCGGATCGGGCGATCACTGGTGTTCTTCTGGCGTGACGGCGGATCGTCGCTGCGCTGGCACGAGCCCACCCACCTGATGGACGGCGCGGCCGGGACACCGTCGCTGATCCACAGCCGGCTGGGTCGACTGGGCACGTTCGAACTACTCGTCCCGACTCGCGACGTCGGCCTGCTGCATCTCTCCCGCGACAACGATGTCGCCGGTTACCCATGGAGTCGGCCGGTTCTCGCGGCGGCGAACCTCGGCCGGGTCGATGCGGTCAGCCTCATCCAGGGAAATTTCGGCGCCGGCAATCTGGAGGCCGTCGCGCTGGCAGGCGGCCGCCTGGTGCACCTCTACCGTGCCGAGGACGGGCTGTGGCGGACCTCGGTGGTGTTCGCCGAAGGCGTGGCCGGTAATCCCGTGCTGGTCCAGAGCCAGTTCGGCCGGCTGGGGAACTTCGAGGTCGTCGCGCCGTCCGCCGCCGGCGGTCTGGTCCATTTCTGGCGGAACAACGACGCAGCCGGGTTTCCGTGGAGCACGCCGAGAACATTCGGCACCGAGCTCGGACACGTCGACGCGGTGACAATGATCCAGAGTTCGTTCGGCCTGCATCTGGAGGTCGTCGCGAGGGTCGGCGACCGGCTCTACGCGATGACGCGTATGTCCTCGGGAACATTTGACTGGCTACCGCCCAGCCGCATCTTCTGACCGCCCGTACCGGGTCGCCGTGACACCTACCCACGTTTCACCCGGTGTCGGATGGCGGGCCGCCCACGTTGCCGCCCGGAGCGTCCGGTGGCAACCGGTCGGGGGTGTCCCAGGGCAGCCCCTCCCCCGACCGGTGCTTGCCCGCCAGACGTGCGAGCCAGGCATCGACGAAGAGGTTCTCCGTCGCGCTCAGGGTCTCCCGCAGGCCCGCCGGCACGGTGTGGGTGAACACGCCCACGACACCGGGCAGGTGGGCCAACGCGTCAGTACCGTCCGGCGGGGCCACGACCAGGGCAAGCCGTGGTGGCAGAATGGCGGTGACCCGCGCCAGGCCGCGCAGCACGTCGATCATCTGATGGCGGCCGGCCCCGTGGCGGCCGGCCCCGACGGCTGCCGGATCCGCCCGCCGATCAGGTGGGTCACCCCGACCAGCCGGCTCACCGGGCTCATTGACACAATCATGATCATCGAAAGCGTCGGCACCACGCGACCGCACTGAGCCCGACGATGCAACGACGACCAGCAGCTCCGGCGTGGGTTCGACCACGGAAACCCCTCCCGCCGCACCCCTTATCGGGGCAACAGTATGTCGCGTAACAGTAGCGTACGGCTGTCGCCATACATCCGGCCCCGCCCCGTGACGCCACGTCCCTGTTGCCGGTCGCTCTTATTGCCGGTCGCTCTTATTGCCGGACCGGCCCTAACCGAGCGTCCTCCCGGCGACGGGCCCATGATGGGTTCGGAGCCTGATCGCTCCCACGATGTGCCCCGACCTGAAACAGGTGTTTCCGTCATGACCGAACGGCTGGCCCTGTTCCCGTTGGGGACCGTACTGCTCCCCGGTCTCCTGCTCCCGCTGGAGATCTTCGAACATCGCTACCGGGTGCTGGTCGCAGAGCTACTGGACCTCGCCGCAGGTGAGCCGCGCCGGTTCGGAGTCGTCGCCATCCGCCATGGCAGGGAGACCGGGACGGACGACCTCCCGACCTTCCATGAGATCGGGTGCACCGCGAACATCCGCAGGATCGACCGGCATGCCGACGGACGCTTTTCAATCATCGCATCGGGCGGGGCGAAGTTCCGGGTGCTCACGGTGGACCGGACCAGCCGTCCCTACCTCACCGGTGAGGTGGAGTATCTCAGCGACGGGATCGGTGACGCGCAGGATGCGGCCGAGCAGGTCCCGGTCGTGACGAAGCTGCTCCACGACTACGCCGCCCGACTCTCGAGCTCCCAGGCCGCCGAGCTCCGACTGCCCGATCTTCCCGATGACCCGCGGATGTTGTCCTACATCGTCGCCGCCTCCGTGGTGACGCAGACAGCCGAACGCCAGGCGCTGCTCGCCGTACCCGATGCCGCGGCCCGGCTGCGGGCCGAACGAATGATCCTCCGCAGGGAACTCGGGCTCCTCGAACGATTCACCGCCATCGGGTCCGACGAGCACATCCGGGTCACCCCCAGCCCGAACTGACTCTCCTGCAGCCCCGCCCTACCTACCTGCCTGCTCAGCCTGTCGAGTCGGCCTGGTCGGCCTGGTCGGCCTGGTCGGTCAGCGGCCGGCGGGGCATCAGAAAGGTTGAAAACCAGGTCAGTACCGCGAGCACGAACAACGACAGAGCGGGCAGAACGAACAGGAAACCGGACGATCGCAGCCGAAAGTCGACAAGCTGGATGACAATGGCGCGGGCACCGTCCGGGAGCTGTGAAAGGACCCGCGACGACCGCAACTCGTGGCCGATCCAGCTGGCCAGCAGGGACCCGACGAACCCGCCCGACGCGAGCCCCACCGGTACCGGCCAGCCGCCGCTGCGTCCTCGCCAGAACGCGAGCACTCCCCCGACCAGACCGCCGATGCCGCAGATCATGGCGAAGTACACGTCGACGCCGGCCTGGGCGTCGAAGGCGAGCTCACTTCCGGCCAGCGCCGCCCTGACGTCCAGGCGCGGGGCCGCCGCGGCCCACAACAGTCCGAGCAGCGGACCGGACGCGGCCATGGCGACCGCAGCCACCACACCGGTGAGGATCTCACTCCGGCCCACCGCCCAGAAGCGGTTGTCACGATCCGCGACCACCAGCGGGTCATCCAAGGCGCTGACGAACCCCCCGGGATCGCGCAGGCCCGGCACCTGGGGTGAGCCCCACATTCCTGCGTCGTGCGAGTCCGGCAACGGCTTTGTCACCATTCATTCATCTCTGGGATGCGGCTACCGCCGAGCATTGCCGGCGCGCCGTAGAGCCATACTGGCCGCGGTGAGCATGATGACCGCGACCACCGCGCACACCAGCAGGTCGACGGCGGCCGCGGCCCAGTCGATGGACGGCCGGAACGCGGCGGCCAGCACGTCCACCGCGTACGTGCTGGGCACCAGATCCCGCAGCAGCTTGACCCCGGCAGGCAGCCGGTCGGCCGGGATGATGCCCACGAACAACACCACGCTCATGCCGACCTGCCCGGCGACGGTGGCCAGTTCCTGGCGCGGAGCCAGCAGACCGATCGCCGCCCCGATACCGGCGAGCGACGCACCCGCCAGTGCGACCACCGGTAGCAGCAGCCACAGACCCGACAGCGGAAGGCCGTAGAGCAGGGCGCCCACCACCGCCGTGATGACCGTTCCCGGCACTGCGAAGGAGGCATAGGATGCGGCGGTGCCCAGTACCACGGCGCTGCCGGGAATCGGCAATGTCAGGTAGTAGTCAAGTGCCCCGGCCGCGCGGAGCGCTCCGAAGCGCTGCGCCAGCAGGTTGAGGGCGATGAAGGCCACCACCAACACGGTTGAACCCGCGACCACCTGCTCGCTGGTCGTCTCGTTTCCGGTGTCGACAACCCCCCGGAGCAGCAGCATGATCCCGAGCGACTGGAAGGCCGCGACGAACAACAGCGGCACCCGTGCCACCCGCGCGCGGGAGAGCTGACCGACGTAAACGGCCCGCAGCGCTGCACCGAACCGGGTGTTGGGCGGCAACGGCATGGCGCCACCCACGATCGTGGCGCCGCTCACCGTGCCGCCATCCTGACCGGCGCGGTCTGGGACGGCGCCATCCTGACCGGCGGGCTGGGACGTCGCGTCGTAGGCAGCGGCAGCGGTCATGAGCGCTCCAGGGTGCGGGATGCTCCGCCGAGGGCGAGGTAGACATCCTCAAGGGATGGCGTGGCCAGGGTGAAGTCGTCGAGGGCGGCAAACGCCGGGCCGGTCGTGAGCCGCGCAAGCGCCTCACGCGCGTCGACCGCGGCCATCCGTGTGGTCCACCGGCGGCCGGTGATCTCGGCCTGCTGGGCGAGACGGGCGATGATCGGATCGTCGCCGGGCGGCTCGAACCGCCAGACCAGGTCCAGCCGGACGTCCTCACTCACCGACGCCTTGAGCCGCCCAGGAGTGTCACAGGCGATCACCCGGCCGGCCTCGAGGACCGCAACGCGGTCCAGGACGGACTCCGCTTCCAGGACGTTGTGCGTGACCAGCAACACGGTGACGCCCGCGGTGTCCCGGCGCCGTTGCAGCGCCGACCACACCGCCCGCCGAGCCGTGGGGTCCAGCCCGGTCGTGGGCTCGTCCAGGACGAGCACCTCGCGGTGGCCGACCAGGGCGCAGGCAACCGAGGCCAGCCTGCGCTGGCCACCGGACAGGTGCCGCAACGGTCGACCCGCGATCGGCGCGAGCCCGAGTTCGTCGATGACGGCCGTCCGCGCCGCACGGGCGGCGGGGCGGCCCAGCCCGCGCAGACGGGCCGTCGTCTCCACAGCGACACTCACTGGGAGATCAGCCAGGGCCGTGTCGCCCTGACCGAGGTAGGCCGCCAGCCGGGGCGGGATGTCCGGCCGGGAGACGACGTCCCATCCGAACATCTCGATCGACCCGGCATCCGGCCGGATGAGCCCCATGAGCTGGCGCACCAGCGTGGTCTTTCCGGCCCCGTTCGGCCCGAGCACTCCGAACACCTCGCCACGTTCGATGTCGAGGTCGAGGTCACATGTGGCGAGGACAGCATGCTCACCGACGCCGTGCCGGCGGGTGAGCCCACGCACGGCGTAGCTCAGCACGCGGCCCATTGTCGCAGCCGGCGGGCAGGGAGTCGGCCGGTGGGCTGGTTCGCGGGTCATCCCCGGCTGATTTCGGACACGTTCGCCGGTTTGCGGGCCGGTGTATTCGCCGGTCAGCGGACCCGCAGCCGGCCACGGGCCCGGATCGAGCCCAGTATCCACAGCGCCTCGACCCCGTCCTTCCAGGTCAGCTTCTTGCCTTCCGCCCGGCTGCGGGCCTGGTAGCTGATCGGGACCTCAAACGGTCGGATACCGAGGGCAAGCAGCTTGGCGGTCACCTCGGCCTCCATCCCGAAGCCGACCCGGGCGACGTCGAGTTCCCGGTACAGGCTGGCCGGCATCAGCTTGAAGCAGGTCTCCAGGTCGGAGATGTAACTGTCGAACAGAACGTTCGCCGCAAGCGTAACCGCCTTGTTACCCATCACATACCAGAATGAGTACGCGGTGTTGCTGCTGAACGTCCTCGAGCCGTAGACGACCCGAGCCTGGTCGGTGAGTACCGGTTCGAGCAGCGTCGGGATCTCCTCGGGCGCATACTCAAGATCCGCATCACAGATGACCAGATAGTCACCGGTCGCAAGGTGGCTCGCCGCGCGGACCGCCGCGCCCTTGCCCCGGTTCACCGGCTGGTGGGCGACAACCACCCGGGGATCATCGACGGCGTCGAGGATCCCTCGCGTCCCGTCTGTACTGCCGTCGTTGACCACCACGAGCTCGACCTCGCAGGGATACGTGACGTCCAGCACCCGCTTGACCGCGGACGCGAGTGTGGCCTGCTCGTTGAAAACCGGCATCAGAACGGACAGCTTCACATGTGTGAACATTACGCGGTGATGATTCGCTGGCCGTTGACCACCACTGTCGGATGGCGCCAAGCCGCAGGTTCGACCAACGGGTCGGCGGGCAGGCCGACCACGGCCGCATACCCACCGACCTCGATACGGCCCGACGGCCGCTGGCCGTCAAACCCAGCTGCCCGGGCCGAGCCGGAGGTCGACGCACGCAACGCGCCGAGGCGCCCCAGCCCGGCGTAGGCAAGCCGGTCGAGCTCCCGCGGGTCGACCCCGGGCGGACGGTTACCCGCACCGCCCGCATCAGTGCCGTAGATCAGGGGTACTCCGGCACGATGGAGCAGCGCGGCATTGCGCCCGGGTGCGGGACCTGCCCCTGAATGGCACTGCAGGGTCGACACCACCGGCACGCCGGCGGCGGCGATCCGGCCGACGGTCTCGGGCGGCAACAGTTCCAGCGGGACGTGGGCCAGCTCATCCACGCCCGCCCGCAGCGCCAGCTCCACCGCCGTGACGGTCAGCGCGTGCGCCGTCACCGGGAGTCCGGCCGCATGCGCGGCTTGCACCACGACCGCGAGCTCGCTGTAGGGCAATGGCGATCGTCGCGACGGCGCCGTGCCCTCGCCACCCCCGAGACACACCTTGATGAGATCAACACCATCCGCCGCAAGGCTCGTGACGGCCCGCCGGGCGCGCGCGGGGCTGTCGACGACAGCCTGCCCATCCCCGTTGAACGGGTCCCGTCCGGACTCCTCGCGATCGGACCCGCCTCGGCCGGTCCTGGCGCCGCCCGGCCTGCCCGGCTCCCCGTTCAGCCGGCCCGGTGTCAGCCCGTCCGGTGTTCGCCCGTCCGCTGTCATCTGGTCCCCGCCGGACATACGGCCCGCCGGTGCGCGCCGAAGCGCCAGCCGTCGGCCGCGGGGGCTGCCCGCCGCGTCCCTACCGCGAACGTCCCCGCCACGAACGTCCCCGCCACGAACGTCCTGGTCGAGATCTGTTCGGTCGCCGTGCGGATCAGGATGCGGTGGTGGGTCCGGCGCACCCACCACCGCAGGACCCGCCCCGACCACGACAAGCGGCGCGGCGACACGCCAGTGGGCCAGTCTCTCGACCGGAGAACCGAGGTCGCGGACAGCGACGAGTCCAGCACGAAGCTCATCGTGTCCAGATGTTGCGGTCGCCGCAAGATGAACATGAGCGTCGGTGACGCCCGGTCCGATCCAGACGCAGTCGATCACACGCAGGCCGTCCGGCAGGACCACCGAGTCCTGCGGGCCGACGGCAGCCACCCGGCCGTCCATGCCGATCACGACGACTCCCTCGAAGGGGAGGTCCGCGATGCCGTTCCAGACCCGACCGCGCAGTGCGACACCGCGCCCGATCTCCTCGCGGACGCGGGCCCTGCCCATGACCACTCTGCGCGCCGCCCGCAGGGGCAGGACGACGACAGAGGGCAGGCAGCCCGAAGGTGCCCCGTTGCGCCTCACCACGACCGCCTCACCACCATGACTTCACTATGGGTTCACTATGAATTCGCTATGAGCGCCGCCAAAGGTACGGCCGGCAATTGGGACAGCAATTGGAACAGCAGTAGGGACAGCAGTAGGGCCGGCAGCAGCGGTCAGACCGCACTGCTCATCCACACCACGATGTCGAGGATGCGCAGCGGCGTCAGGGGCGGTCCGCTGTCGGGGACCAGCGCGGACAACCGACGGAACTCCTCGGCATTCTCCCGCAGGTCGTACTGCATCGCCCTGACCAGCAGCTGCATGTACTCGCGCCAGGATCGGCCGTCACGCGGCGCGGGTGGTATGCACCGCTCGTGCTGGTAGAAAACCCTGACCTTCGAGTCGAACAGCGGGACCAGTCCGGGCCGCTTGCGGTGCAGGACCTTCGCGATCAGCGAGCCCTTGACGTCACGGTCTGACACGTCGGGATCGTCGAGCGGGTCGTACAGGGCCGCCACAAGATCGAGTGTGACCTCGTCGGCCTCGATCAGTTCGATTCCCGGCGGAAGCTTGTCCAGCGCGCGTTGTAGTAACGGAGTCAGCGCGGTCAGTGTGTGCATCCGGTCGACGTCCACCTGGACGCCGAGCAGACAGGGGGCGAGCAGGTCCCCCGTGCACAGCAGGTCGGGGTCGCCGTTGGTGGCGAGCCCATCGTAGTACGGGTAGGCATAACGCAGGCCCCGCTTGCGCGGACCGAGGTATTCCTCAAGCAGGCTCTCCGCGTCGAAGACCTCCCGGGTGCCCATCGCCAACTTCACCGCAGGAGCTCCTCAAGTCGTCTCGTCTCGTCATTGGTGACGGCCGGTGCTGGTCGCCGGGCGCCACAACCTTCATATCGCCCGACGCCTGCCGTATCGTCCGTCCCGCGACCATCCTCCTCTGTGACTGTCACGACATGGAAGCGGCCTACCCCCGACTTAGT